>MWBI01000059.1 GCA_002068945.1 Candidatus Omnitrophica bacterium ADurb.Bin314 | reverse complement strand
TATCTTGCCTCCCGCATGGGTTCTGAGGTCGAGCCTGGCTCGCTCGTATCGCTCTTGTCCCGAGCGTCGAATGTCTGCGCCTGGAACTCCGCCGGCCGGAGAACGGAGTCCTTCGGCAGGAACATTCGGAGACATACGCTTTTCTGGGATGAGTTGCGGGATATCCTGGAGGCTGGCCCTTGCGGTCCCTCCCGGCCGTTGGGGAACCGGAACATCTTCCTCGATTTTGAATACCGCCATCTTCTTTATTACCCGAAGATCATGCACCTTCTTGATAAATGGGTGCTGATGCTTAAGCCCACGTCGGAATCCCTCACGGAAGGTTACAAGATGCTCAAGGCCGGCCTCGCGCTCAACCCGCATCTTGAGTGTTTTATCCTGCTCCAGGCAAAAGCTGACCCGCCGGTCGGCAGCACCCTTTTTGAACGGTTCGCCGCGCTTGCATCCAAGCATCTGCAGATCCATCCGGGTTGGCTCGGCTGGCTGGATCTGAGCGACCGGGATCATTTCTTCGAACCGAAACTGAACGTCGAACAGCTTCATTTCCGTCCGGCGCGGGCGTGGACTTCTCCCGAGCGTCTGACCCTGGTCGATTGGGTGGAGTCTGCGGAGCGTGGCGCGGGGGAGGTGGCCCCGTGATCCTGGCCGGCGAACGGGTGAACCGGGACCGCGTGTTCGAAGCGGTCCGTGCGACGATCCGGGAACTTCATCCCCAGAGTGGATTCGTCTCCGATGCTTCAAGTTTTCCGCTTCTTTTCAAGAGCGCTGACGAAAGGATCTGGGTGAGGATTTTTTATCAGCCCATGTCCGATTTTCAGACCGCGGAGCTCGCGAATGAGATCGACAAGCTGAAGATGTTGATGCCCGACGACGGCATGGTTTACTTTTTCTACCCCCGCCTGGATCAGGACCGGATCTTCCGGCTCCGCTCCTGTCATGAGCACCTTGCTTTTTTTGAATATGAGAAGGTCGCGGGAGCGGGGGAAGGGAAAGAAGCGGTCAAAGTCTCCAAATGGATTCCGGCCACTGAGCTTCCGTCCGCCCCCCCGGTGGAGGCGCGTTCGCCCATGGCGGCCAAGGGGCTTTCAAACGGCTTTTTCCGTTATTGCCGCCTCACGCCGGACGAGATCGCCGGGCTGAACGATATCGGCTTCGGCCTGAAGAATTCCTGACCTTGGCGCGTTACCAGCTCCCATTTCTTCCTTGATGCCGTGCCCTGAGTCTTTTATAATCCACGATCTATGGCCAACCCCGTATTGCAGAATATCGAGAGCCTCAAGCGAGCCCAGTCTTTCGACAGCGAGATTCACCAGACACGGCTTCTTCTAGCCGAGATTCCCGAAAGCCGTGCCGCGCTCGCGCGTGAGCTTGAAAGTAAAAGAGTTCATCTCACGATTATCGAACAGACCCAAAAGGACATGCAGCTCAAGCTCAAGGAAAAAGAGATCGAGCTTGCGCAGAAAGAGGCCCAGATCAAGAAGCTCGATGGTCAGCTCTCCCAGATCAAAACAAACAAGGAATACAATGCCCTTCTCCAGGAGATCGCTTCGCTCAAGGCAGATAATTCGCTGCTCGAGGAAGAGATCATCCGGAAGATGGATGAGGTCGAGGCCGTGAAGGACGAGGTCCTGAAAGAAAAGGACCGTTTCGCCGGGATCACGCGCGAACATCAGGCGAAGGATCAGGAACTCGTCAATCAGGAAAAAAATCTCCAGTCGCGATTGCAGGAGATCACAAAACAGCGGCAGGAGATTATTGGACAGCTCCCTCCCGAAGTCGGCGACCTCTACAACCGGATTGTCCAGAAAAAAGAGGGTCTTGCGCTAGCGCCTGTCAGTGGCGAGTTCTGCAGCGCGTGTCAGATGCAGTTGCGCCCCCAGGTCATCAACGAACTTCAGATCGGGGAGCAGATCATCACGTGTGAAAATTGTTCGCGCATTCTTTTCTACGAATCCTGATCCCCGGCTTCTGAGACCCCGTAACCCCGTCCCGTGATTTTTACCTGAAAGGGTGTTTTGTGCCCGGAAGGCAAAAAAGCGCTTTCCGGGCCTTTTTTGTATCTACGAACGCCGATTTGCCCTCAGAGACGCTCTCCCTGTAAAAAATAGTATTGACACTCAATTAAGGCATGGCTATACTTGCGCCGATAATAAAGTGGGTGAAAGTGGGGTAAAGTGGTGAATAAAAAGGCGACCTGAACGATGTTTTACGGCGAACACAAACATGTGATCGATAACAAAGGCCGGGTGATGATCCCCGCGAGATTCCGGGAGATCTTCAGGGAGCGCTACGTCGAGAAGTTCTTCGTGACGCGCGGTCTCGATCAGTGCCTGTTCGTGTTCACGGAAGAGCAGTGGAAGGCGGAAGAAAAAAAGTTCCGCGATATGCCTTATACCAAAACAGAAGCAAGAACGTTCAACCGTCTCCTTTTCTCGAGCGCATGCGAAGTGGTGTGCGACAAGCAGGGGAGAATCCTCATCCCGGACTACCTCAAAAGCTATGCGGTTCTCCAGTCCGAGACGATCATCATAGGAGTTTCCAACCGAATCGAGATATGGGCGAAAGAAAAGTGGACGGAATACTGCGAACTGAATAAGAACCGTTACGAAGAGCTGGCTGAAAAGCTGGCCTCCGAGTAGGAAGGGGGGGACCATGGTGTATCAGACAAAAGCGGGACTGGGAGTCGAAGTGATCCGTTTTGAAGGCGATCTCAGCGTGCTGAGCATGATCAAGATGAAAGGGCGCATGAACCGTCTTCTCAACCGGAACCAGAAGCGACTTCTGCTTGACCTCGCGGAAACGCGTCGCGTGGAACTCGCCGGCGTTGGCCTCCTGGTGGATCGCCTGCGCAAGGTCCGCGAACAGAAGGGCGATATCAAACTTTGTAACCTGCGACCCGAAGTGGAAAAGACGTTTCGCCTGATCGGCGTCAACGGACTGATGGAATCCTACTCCACCCAGGAAGAGGCCATTCGCAGTTTTGCATCATAAACCGGTTCTTTTACGGGAAACGATCGGATTGTTGGGGCTCAGGCCCGGTGTTGTGGCGGTCGACGCGACGCTCGGCAGCGGCGGCCACGCGACGGCGATCCTTGAGCGAATCGGACCGGCGGGCCGGCTGATCGGGCTGGACCAGGATCCGGACGCGATCGAACGCTGCACAAAGCGGTTCGGCGCGGACGCGAGAGTGACGCTGATCCGGAGCAATTTCAGGAAGATCGACGAAGTGCTGGAAGAATTAAAAGTGCCGGCGGTGGACGCGATCCTGATGGATATCGGAATGTCGTCGGACCAGCTGGAGGACGGAAAGCGCGGTTTCAGTTTCCAAAAGGAAGGGGACCTGGACATGCGAATGGATCCGGATGCGGGGAATAAGGCGTCGCACTACGTGATGACGCTCCCCGAAAAGGAGCTGGCGAGGATCATTTACGAGTACGGTGAGGAACGCAATTCCCGCCGCTTTGCCGCCGCGATCGTCCGGGAACGCTACCGGAACCCTGTCGACACGACCTCCCGCCTTTGCGAAGTCATTGAAAGTTCGCTCCCGGGTCGCGACCGTTTCGCAAAGGCCAAACGGCCTCAGCGGAACCGGCGGAATCCCGCGACGAGGGTCTTCCAGGCGTTGCGCATCCTCGTCAATGATGAGTTCGGAGCCCTGCGGGACGGCATGGACGGCGCCGTAAAACGCCTCGCGCCTCGCGGAAGGCTCGGGGTGATCAGCTTCCATTCGCTCGAGGACCGGATCGTGAAGGAAAAATTCCGGGAACTTGCCGCCAAAAACATCGCAGAAATTGTGACGCGCAAGCCCGTTGTTGCAAATCGTTCGGAAATCATTGATAATCCACGTGCGCGCAGCGCGAAACTAAGAGTGATTGAGGTCAAACCATGAAGGGCAGCGGAAAAATTCTGAGTGTGATCGCGGGTTTGACCTGCTTGATGCTTGTTTACGTGCATCTGCAGATCGCGTCCGTGATCGTGTCGGTCGAACTGCACAAAACATCCCGCGATTTTTCGATGAAGCAAGAGCTTCTGCGCCGTCTCCAGTTTAATGTCGAGGAACTCAAGGCCCCCCGCCTCCTCGAGGAGAAAATGAAGAACCACGATCTCGCGCTTGGCCTTCCGAAAAAAGTCGAGGTGGTCGAGGTGCCCGCGGTCCCGGAGTTCTTCCTGTCCCAGACGGCGGTTCCCGAAAAGGCGGATCCCGCGCCTGCCTCGTCGATCTCGAAGTTCTTCGGTCATTTGATCCAGACCGCGCAGGCGAAGACCGAACTCTCATCCTGAAGCATGCGGGCGAAGCTTTCGGGACGTCGTTTCTGGTTCCTTTACATCGTTCTTTTCATCCTCTTCGGGCTCATCGTCTATCAAGTCGTTCAGCTCACGTATTTCCACAAGCTGTCGCTCGTTGAGCTGGCCCACCGGCAGCACTATGTCACGATCGACATTCCTCCGATGCGCGGTCCGATCACGGACCGGATCGGCAAGGAGTTCGTCTCGAACCTCAAGATTCCTTCGATCTACGCCGTGCCGAGACTTCTTGACGCGGCCGGACGCGAAAGGCTGACGAAAGAACTCGCGCAAATCCTCAAGCTTGACAAGAAGTTCGTCGCGAGGCGTCTCGAACGCGACAAGGCTTTTGTCTGGTTGAAACGGCGCGTGACCTTCGAAGAGGCGGAGGCGGTC
>MWBI01000058.1 GCA_002068945.1 Candidatus Omnitrophica bacterium ADurb.Bin314 | reverse complement strand
CGGGAATCGCGGGTCCTCAAATGCCGCCGCGATCGCCATTTCACGGATACTTTCCCGGAGAGGTTTATAGCCGAGAATCTGTCCGATGCAGCCGCGGAGCGCCCCGTTTCTTTTCAGCGTCACAAAGATCCCCCGTTTCTGATCGAGGAATTCCCGGGAGAGACCGAGCTCCGGCTCCGGACCCCGTGTGAGGCGCGCTTTGAGAAGTTCGCGAATGTAGTTAAGGATTTTTTGTTGTTCCGATTGAGCCGGCATGCCTTTTTTAGCCATCACCATTAGGCGACAGGCGGCAGGTTTTGACTTAGCCCCTACCGCTTGCCGCCGGTTTTATAAACCATCGCCGCGTAGCCGACCACCGAACTTTTGTCACCGGTCACATCACCGGAATTCGCGTATTTCAGAAGCCGGGGGCCATCCCACCCGAGCGTCTCGGCGAGCATCAGCGAGGTAATGACGGGACCCAGCCCGCAGGCTTCGATCTCCCCCGAATCGCTTGAACGGCAGAGCTTCATGAAATCCCGGTCCCCCGTCATGCGGATGAACTTCTGGTCCATGCGGACCGCCTCGTGATAGGGATGAAAATGCGAAAGATCGGTGCTGAACACGACAAGCGCCCGCCGTCCCGCGAGATGTTTCGCGAGCGCGTCCGAAAGGGCCCGGGCGTTCGCGACCGACTGTTCGCCCATGTAGACCGGAACAACCGAAAAATCCCCGATCGCGAATTGAAGGAACGGCAGCTGAACCTCCAGGGAATGTTCGTTGAGATCGCCCTCGACCGCTTCCGCGAAACAGGGGGCTTCCGCGCGGATCGCCGCGCAAAGTTCCCGCTCCACGGGGATCCGCCCAAGCGGCGTCTCGTAGAAATCCGCATCATCAACAAGGATCCCCTGGATGAAAACGCGGTGCAGGAAAGAGACGATCACAACCGTGTCGACGCTGGCGCCGCGGATCGCCCGATAAGCTTCCGCCGCGACCGGTCCTGAATACATGTAGCCGGCATGAGGCACGATGATCCCGCGAACGGAGGGATCGGGCGCTGAGACCGCCCGGTCGAGAAAGGCTTCGATGTCGCCGCGCAGGACCTTGGGCATATCGGAATAGAACTGTCCGCTGACGACGGCGGACCGGACTTTCGAACGGGGTTTCATGATATCCTCCGAATGACCGGCGCCGGCAAAAGACGGGTCGCTGGCCGGTTGGTCAAATCTCTCCGTTCCGGACCAGTTCGAGGAAGATCCGGACGATCTTGGGGTCAAAATGGGAGCCGGCCTCCGCTTCGATCATTCGCACGGCCTCCTCTTTCGGAAGGGCCTTACGATACGGCCGCGCCGTGATGAGAGCGTCATACACATCCGCCACGGAAAGAATGCGGGCGCTGAGGGAAATCGCCTCCCCGCTGATGCCGTCCGGATACCCGGACCCGTCGAACCACTCCTGGTGATGCCGGACGATCTCGCGGAGATCCTTGAACGTCCGGAGCGGCGCGATGATCTTCTCGCCTTTTTCCGCGTGGCTCCTCATGATTACCTGTTCCTCGGGAGTGAGTTTCTCTTTTTTCAGAAGGACCTTGTCCTCGATCGCGATCTTCCCGATATCGTGAAGGAATGCCGCGTCCCGCAGCGTCTGGATGTCTTTCGCATTCATTTTCATGGCCTCGCCGATCTTGACCGCGCAACGCGCGACACGCTCCAGGTGGCCATGCGTGTAGGAATCCCTTTCCTCCACGGCAACCGCGAGCGCCGCAACCGTTTCGACATAGCTTCGTTCGGCGTTCACCATAAGCCGCGAATTCTCGGCCGCGACCGCGATCTGACTTGCCACGTGCTCAAGCAACCCGGCATCCTCCTGCGTGAACGGCTTCCCGTTTCTCCGGTTCAGGACCATCACGCATCCCTGCCCCCGGTTCTGGTAACGAAGCGGCACACACAACAACGACCGGTAAGGAAGCTCCGAGGGGTCCGGCTCCTCTTCACGGGGCTGCTCCGACCGATTGATGATCGCGGAATGCTTTTCGCCGCTCATCCATAGCAGGACGGACGCTCGCTGGGCCGCAAGCCGCTTGACCGCCTCAGCCTCCTTGCCGCAGGTGACGACGATCCGGAAATATTTTTCCTCTCCCTCTTCCCCTCGCAGCAAGAGCGCGCCCGTCTCAGCGTCCATGGCCTTGACCATGCTGTCCACGATAAGATCGAAAAACCCTTCCGTGCGGTCCTCTGAGGTGATAACAGCCCCGATCTTTTTCAGGAGGTCCTGGATGACGCGACGGGACTCCTCGAGTTCCGCTACCTGTTTTTCGAGGTTCTGGTTCACCCCGCTGAAGACCTTTATGAGATTGCGAATCTCCTCGGACTGCTCCTTGACATTTATCTCTGCCGGGAGGGCCTTGCCTTCCGCAAGGTCGCGCGCGCTCTTGGCCATCGTCGCGATCGCGGATGCAATCTTGCGAATAATCAGGTAACCGACAAGGGCCGAACAAAGGGCAAGGAAGATCAGTAACTGGAGATCGATCCGGTAGCCCTCGCCGGTCACGGGCTTCATGTGGAAGAAAACCATGTAGAGCATGAGGAGAATCGGGATCAACGCCATCAGAAAGAACGCGACACCGGTCTTGAAGTGAACGTTGCTGGTGTCAAGCGACCGGCTTTTCTTCAGGGGCTTCGGCGATCCGGATTGCTCTTTCGTCATGGTTCTATTGTACTTCAAAAGGAACGGTTCCGATAACGGGATTTTTAAAATCGCGGATCCATACTATAATGCGTTTGATGTTTTTAAGGCCTGGACGACTGAGACCAAAAAGGACCTATGGCCAACGGGGATGATATGGGGAAGGCCCTGCCGCCCGGCGGTCAGACTCACCTGGTCTTTGCCGGAGAGGCGATTATCATGCGGGCGAACATCGCCCATAGCGTCAAGGCGGTCCAGAAGTTCAAGATGCTGACTATCATGATTCGCCCTTAACCAAAATCCAACCTCGTAGGTTGGATGTGGTCACCTGTCGGAGGAATGATGCTGAATAAACTGTTTAAATTGTCCGAACGGAACACGGACGTGAAAACCGAAGCGGTCGCGGGCCTCACGACCTTCCTCGCGATGGCCTATATCATCTTCGTGAATCCCTCGATCCTCGCCGCCGCAGGCATGGACAAGACCGCGCTGATCACGGTCACCTGCCTTGCCACGGCGCTCGCGACCCTTTTCACGGGCCTTTTCGCGAACGCGCCGATCGCCATGGCGCCCGGCATGGGCCTGAACGCCTTCTTCGCCTACTCGCTCGTCCTGACCGACAAGCTCGATTGGCAGACGGCGCTCGGCGTCGTGTTTCTGTCGGGCCTTTTTTTCTTCCTTCTGACCGCGGTCGGGATCCGGCAGAAGATCGTCGAGGCCATCCCCCGTTCGTTGATCTCGGCCGTTTCCGTCGGCATCGGTTTTTTCATCACCTTCATCGGTCTCGTCAACCTCGGCATGATCCACAAGAACGAGGTGACACTCGTTTCCGCGGCCCCCATCACCCCGATGGTCGTGACCGGTCTCGCGGGATTCCTCGTCATGATCCTCCTCGAGATGCGGCGCATCAAAGGTTCAATGATTGCGGGAATCACCGTCTCGACCCTCATCGCGCTTTTCACCGGCCTGGCCCAGTGGCCGAAGGAGCTCGTCACCTTCCATTTCGACCTCGCCCCGGTCGCGTTCCGTCTCAATGTGCCCGCCGCGCTCAAGGCAAGCCTGTTCGGCGCGATTTTCAGCCTGATGTTCATGCATCTTTTTGATTCGATCGGGTCGCTCGTCGCATGCTGTCATCAGGCCGGCATGGTGGATGAGAAAGGCCGCGTCAAGGGGCTCGACCGCCTGCTTTCACTCGACGCGCTCGCGAGCATGATGGGCGCCATCCTCGGCACTTCAACGATCACCGTTTTCATCGAGTCCGCGACGGGGATCGGCCAGGGCGGCAGGACGGGCCTCACGTCGGTCGTGACCGCGCTCCTTTTTGCCCTGGCTGTGATCTTCATCCCGTTGATCGCCGCTTCACGGGCGGC
>MWBI01000057.1 GCA_002068945.1 Candidatus Omnitrophica bacterium ADurb.Bin314 | reverse complement strand
GAGCCGAGCCACTGCGTGAACTGTCCCATCGAGAACACCCAGCCGCCGTGTTTCGCCATAAAAGGCGGGATAAAGGGAAGCCGGAACGAGTGATCCCTGAACCAGGGGAGAATAACACCGATGACACGAAGGACCGCGTCAACGAGCTTCAAAAGCCAGGAGCGGCGGCTTGCGCCGACGGGATCGAGGAGGTAATAGACCTCTTCATGCTTCACGGGATGCGCCATCGGGACCTGCGCAAGCTCTTCCGGCGTGAACGAGGCCTTGATCCCTTTCGCTTCGGTCACGATCCCCGAAACGCCAAAACCAATGTCGTCCGCCCGCTCGTAGCAAATCACCTGGAGCGGCATGCCCGGCATGACCTTGCTTTGAAAGTGCTCAGCCGTGGGATCAGCCGCCATGGCTTTGTTGAGCGTCGTGAGGAACCCGGCGGACGCGGGCCCGAATCCGGTGCAAACGATATCGACATCCATCTTCTGGCGGTCAGCGGTCATCTTTCAATCTCCATCCTGTGGTCGAAAATTTCCCGTAAAAGGGATTTGTCAGTACGGGGCGCGGAGCGCGGAGAAAGAAACACAAGGCCTTCACTCCGCGCACCACATACCCCGTACTGATCTTAAAGAGGATAATCCAACGCTTCCGGGATCATCACCTGCGAGGCGGCTTCGCCCGCGCGATCCTTCGCGAGGCGCGCGCCGGCAAGCGAGCATTCCAGCTTCTCACGGAGCTCCGAGAACGTCTTGAGCGCGGCATCCGGAAGAGCGCAGGTTGCGCCCTTCGCATGATACCCGCACACGAGTTCGGCGCAAATCTTCGCGACTTCACCGGCCGCGCGGGCGGCCTGAACGCAGGAGAGGTCGCTATAGAACTGAACGAACCCCGGAAGGCCTTCCGCGAGCGTCGGATTCTCGGGACCCTTCTTCTCAAGCTCAAGCGTGTCGAGGATGAGCTGACGGGAACCGAGCATCCACGCGAGCGCGTCGGCCATCGGGAACGTCACGCCCTGGCGCTGACCGCCGTAGAGCGTTTTCCCGTTCGCGTCCTTTGCGTTCCGGAGATATTCGACCGACCAAAGCCAAAGCTCCATCGCGCCCGCGAGCGTCCCGGCGCCCATGCCGGGCTTCGTCGCATCAAGCTGGCGGAGATCCTTGATCCAGTTCCTGAACTGGGCAAGAAAAACGTCGTTTGTCATCGTGAGCGACATCTGACGGCGCTGAACGCATTCGGGGCCTTCGTAGGTGGCCTCGAGTTGCGCATCCGACCATTTCTGCGTGAGAAACCCGGGGCAGTCTTCCGTGATCCCGTAGCCGCCCATGAGGGAAACGGCCTCGCGCATCATCGTCGCGCCATAGCCCGTGTTCCAGAGTTTGCAGGCCGGACAGAACACGTCGGCAAGTGACTCTTTCACGACATACTGCACGAGAAAATCATTGTTGTAGGCTTCAAGGACCTTCGGATCGCGCCGGGCTTCGGGTTTTCCCGTCTCCGCGACATAAGCGAGCGCCTTCTTGCGCGGTTCCGCGAATACCTTCATCTGCGCGCGCGGCCCCTTGATGCCTTCTTTCAGGAACATCGCGTCCTTTTGCTTCTCAAGCGAATCGAACTCGTCGAAAATGCGGGCCGCTTCGAACCCGAGCGAGGCGCTGGCTTCGCCGGTCGCCCACACGTCGATCAGACGGTGCTGCGCGTCCTCTTTCTGCTGGATGCCGAGGTCGTAGCGCGGGGTTCCGGGCTTCGCCGCGTCGCCGCCGCGGTAGCGCGTCCGCTGATAACGGATCACGGGCTCTATCGCGGAAAGGAGTTTGGCAGAGGTCATCATCGCAACCGTCACGCGCGTGCGACGGAAAACGGCTTCGATGACTTCGTTATGGGTGTAATTCGGAACGATCACGCCGTCCTTGATCGTGTAGCCGCCAATGATGCGGCTCGCGGGGATTTTCAGGTTGAAGATCGGGTCGTGCGTACAGGAAAGCTGGTGGACGAGCTTCAAGGTCGGCGCGCCCGGATCATAGACGCCCGGGTCACCCTTTTCGAGGATGACCATGCAGCTCGATTTGATTTTCGGATCGTCCGTGTCGACCGCCGCGGTCACGAAGTTGGCATAACCCATGTTCGTGATGAACCGGCCGCGCTTCTCGACCTGGATCATGGGTTCCTGCCCTTCTTTCCACTCGGAGATGCGGATCTTGCCGGACAGCATGCCGGCATCGACGCCGACATAGGGAAGAGGCTCGGTGAGCGCGAACGAACCGCGGAGCATCTCGCGTTTTTCGCCCGGCTTCGGCGGCACGCAACCGCTCATATAGTGATGAATCTGCTCGGGCGTCCCCTTTTCCTGGATCGGCTCGAGTGCGAGATTATTGGCAAGGCTCGCGGTCGCGGCACCCGCGTCGACCCAGGCGAGCTCGAACGCGATCAGCGCAAGCACAAGGTTCTTCGGTCCGGAGATGTACCCGCCCTGGTCCGGTTCCATGAAGGCCGCGGTGATCCCGGCGGCATCCATCGCCTCGAGCATTTCCTGCTTCCGAGGCGTCCAGTCGTGCGTGGCACGCTGTTTATCGGCCACGAGCCGCGCGACAATACCTCGGGCCACCGAACGGGTCGCCTGCACGACCATCTGGTGCTCATAGCGATCGGCAAAACGCCACATGATGGAACGGACATCATCCCCCGGCAGTGTGCTCATCAAAGCGGTTTTTTCGGCATTCGTGTTCATTGGATATGCTCCCTTCTTGAATTGACTTGATTGAACCCTGAAGCGGAGTTATAGGACTTTGTCCGTTATGACCCGCCCAATGATCCCGGAGGGACGTCGAACGAAAGGTGTTATCTTATGCGGGGACCCTGAACGAGGCAAGGGATTTCTGACTTTCTGAGGTAACGGGGGGATCAGTGCGGAGGACAGGGCGCGGGGTATTAGCTCTTCGGCTTCACCTCAACCTCGAAGATCGTCCCGCGAACACCGGTGAGGGCCTGCGGGGTGCGGACTTCGAACCTGGAATCGCCCTGCAGTTTCTCCACCTGCGCGAGCAATTTACCG
>MWBI01000056.1 GCA_002068945.1 Candidatus Omnitrophica bacterium ADurb.Bin314 | reverse complement strand
AGAACCAGGGCGCCGTGATCCTGATCTCCGGAAAAGTTGATGCCGGGGTCAAGGGCCAGACGATCGCGACCGAAAGTCGTCAATATGAACTTTTCTACAAACCCGGCGGAGAGCTGATCGATGTGACGGGTTCGTTCAATTTGAGTGCCGTCGAAGAATCGGAATTCAGGAAGTTCGGCGCGGACGCGAAGATCCTCCGTACTGATTTTGATGTCATCTTGAACGGTGAGTCCGCGATGGGGACGGGCCTTTCATCGGCGGCCGGAATGTTTGGGGATGTTTTTGCAAAGACTGTGGCGCCCATGATGAATCGTGCCTTCTATATCGGGCGTGAAGCAAAACCCGGCAAGACAGAAGGCGTGACAGGCGGATACGAGATCAAGGCCCAGATATACGGTGGTGCGGCGCGCATGGCGGAGGCGTCGTCGGCCAAGTTTACCTGGGGCTGGATCGGTACCGACACGGAGCATGACGGTCAGTTTGCTCTCTTTGTATCCAGAGCGGACCGCGTTTTGTATGAGATTCCTTCGGATGCATACGGGTATGTCGCGATCACGGATCAGATATGGAGCGTCACGGATGCTTTGACGGATGTTCAGCTCGCGAAATTTAAAAACGTTCTGCAGTCTGAATTTAATATGACGTTTGATTCCGCGCAAGCCGTCTCGTACGGTGTGGGTGAACGGGGGCAGGATGAGCAAACTTCAAAAAATATTCTGAAGTTCTTCCAGAAACAGGATACGGTCACTCTCAAAAATAGTCAGAACGGAAATACCCTTCGTTTCCTCGGAAGCGCCGACGAGACCTTCTTGACGCCGGGCGAAAAGTACAACTTCCTCGGTGAGGGGACGCTCGACGGTAAGGTGTTCGTGATCGAGAATCTTGGAACGCCCACGATCGTTTCCGGTCCGCCGGCGGCGATCGATAGCGGTCTGATGAACACGCTCGAAATGATCGGAATGCCTGGCATTTCCGCCGGGGCCGCCCAGGTGGAGACGGAAGCCGCTCTGTCTGTCGCGGCAGATGAGCAGGTTCCTTCCCGAAAGTCGTATTCGGCGAGCTGGTCGCAGGAAAAAACATTGCTCAAGGATCTCCCCGAAGGCGCGTACGGGCAGTTTGGCGTTGTGAACGACGTTACTTTGAATGATGTTGCGGGCGGCGCTTTGTCCGCTGCGTCCGAAACGATCCTGCTTGCCGCGCTCAAGAGTTTCAGCATTGCCGAGACGACGACCCTCTACGGCGCCAGTGGTATCGCGACATGGAAGATGTACGGGATTTATTCGTCGGCGGCCGCGGAATGGCTGTTCATCGGTCAAAACGGGAATTCCGGGAATTTCTTCGGCAAGACCTCGGATATGACATCACCGGTCTCTGGCACCTATGGAGAGGTCAGCGACACCCTTAAAGGCAAACAGCTTTCTCTGACGGATGCCGCAAAAGGCTATCAGGTGGATGTTGTTTTTGGTGGGGTGTCCTTGACGGACTATCAGGAAACTTCGTTGCTGAAGATGTTTTCGGATCATGGTATTTCGGAATACACCCTCTGGATGGACGGGAACGGTGTCGGGATTTGGCGTGCGGCAGGGCTTTCGGACGCTGAAGGCCGTTTCGCGGCAGGTGTGAAGGTCTACGGTATCGGCGAGAACGCCGGCAAGGTACTCGACGCGGGTGAGGAGGTGGTCGCCTCTTACAACGTCAAGGTCAATGGCGCCCCGGCGAAGATGAATATCAAAGAAAACGGCCGTGTTTCCATCATGCTGAACGGAAAAGGATACGCTACCGGAGACCTTAAGAAGGCGCGTGAGGGGGTTTACGCGATCCTCAAGAGGGACGGCACCGAGAATGTCCGGATGGTGATCGTCGCCAACGATATGTCGGGTAATTTCGGCGACGCGCCCGTTCAGGTGCTTGGTGAGATCGTGACCGAGGCACAGGCAGCGAAACTGCCCTCGAAGTTCAGTTACAACGGGACCGACTATAACGTCAGCTATTCGCTCGGCGGCGATACAAGCAAGGTGGTCGGGTCGACGCCCGAAAAAACGGCGGCCCAGCGGGCCGAGCTTGCCCAGATATTCTCTCAGTCGACCTTTACGCTTGTGAACGACAAGGGTGCTGCTGTGGCCACCGGCAAGCTTGCCTATCAGTTCAGTTTTGAGAACGGCGTTTATAAGGAGATTCTTACCGCTGCCGGTACTCCGCAGCTTTTGCTCGACGGAAGCGGTGTCCCGGTTCTTCTGATGCGCGACCTCACGGATCCCTCCACGATACTGATCGCCCGGATTTCGGATGGTAAGGCGACGATGGTTCCGCTATCCACCAAGAGCGAAGTGCGGGAGTGGAATCCTTCGGCGAATACTCCCAGTGGACAGCGATCGGCAGCGGCTTCTTTGAATGCGATCAGTGCTGTTGTGAGCAGCTTATTGTTTCCGGGGGTGTCATCGGTCAATTGTCTCGCGATTGGCCTGGACCAGAACCGCATTGCGGAGGCTGTACCCGTGAGTTTTGGCAACTACAAGATGGAGGGGGTCTTTTTCGACCCGACGCTGACCGCTCAGCTTGAGAATTCGCTTAATGCGATGTTCGGTACCGAGGTCGCGGACAAGAACCTTTTCGCTTTCCGTTATGCGGCGGATTATTCTGGTGAACGCCTGCAAGACTATGCGGTTGATGGCAACGGCAAGGTCAGGGTTTTCCGGGTGGTCAACGCGTCGGCAAGCGGTAATGGTCGTCCGGCCGGGATTCTGGAACTTGTTTCCGTCGCAGACAATCCCGCAGACGACAAGACCGTTTTCTGGACGCTGAACGGTCCGGAATTTGTTTCGGTTGTTACTGTCGGCAGACTGGATAAGACGGCTTTTGCCAACGGTGAGTTTGTTGTCGCGACCACATACACAGGGACGGTATTTGATCTCCTCGACAAGAATTCCGCCTTCGACGAGATGATGCTTTTTGTCAGGGGCGGAACGGTCCGGGTCTTCCAGGATGGGGAAGGCGGGATCAAGGCTCAGACACTGAAGCTCAATTCGTCCGTCAAGGAAGAGGCGAAAGTGACAATCCGTCTCGGGAGCGGAGGTGTGACGCTCGAAACGGCTAGCACGAACCTTGCGGATAAGGTCACGGTATTTACGACAAATAAAGACGGTATCCTCAACGGAGTTTATCAGCTCCCGGTCGGGCAATATGCCGCCATCGGATTGCTTGGCAGCACGGCCTCCTTTTCCTATGTCAACGGCACCGGCCAGTTACAGCTTTCGGTGGCATCCGGCCTCAGCTCTTCGGCGGCGATCCTTTTCAATGCCCACGCCGGGCCGATCATGGACGCGTATGTAAGATTTCTCAACGGTGCCAAGGCGACTTCGGCGAATTTGCGGTCGTTCTTCACGGCCTTAGCCACGAAAGAAAATTATCACAAAGCGACTGCAATGTGGGACAGTACGTACTGGACGGGTCTGATGGCATCGGGTGTCTGGGGTCAAGCCCGTCTCCGGTATGCAACAGATCCGTCCAGGATCGATAAACCTCTTGGAAAATATGCCTCCGGATATGCCGTGGCGTACGCGATGGCGTATATCGCGGCGGATTACGGTTATGGATCGGGTTCGGTCGCGGAATTGGCCTATGGATTCGTGGAAGATGTTCTCCTCAAGATGGGCACGACATCCGCGATCACGGGCGGAACGCTGACTGTGAGTTACACGGCGCGCGCCTCCCGGGGCAATGTTATTTATAACGACGCTGTGGACGGCAAGAAAGGTTACGGCGTGGATATGAGTGCAGCTGAAACGGTCGCGGCTCTTAACGCCAACCTTCCTACAGCCAACCTGAGCTTCACGATTGATTGGGCGAACAGCGAGACCGGGCTCGCGGCTTACGTCGAGATATCGAAGCTGCTTGGCAACGGTTCCGCTCAGACAGCGGACATTACCGGTTTCTTCGATCAGCCCGTATATGCGTCCTGCATTCAATCGATCACGCTGTCTTCTGCTTTTGGAAAAGTCGGAGCCACCCTCGCTGATATTGCGATCCCGGCCGACCAGTATTTTAAACTCAGGGACTCGTCCAGGTTTGAGGCGAACTGGAACTCGTATTTTGAAAAGAGGGGGCTGATGGCGTCCGCGTTGAAGATTCTGATGGATCTCGATGGCACTACGCTCCATTTAAGCGGGAGCGCGTCCGACCCCGCATTCCGTGTTTCATTTAGCATAAAGAGCCTTGCTTCGATCGCCGAAAAAGGGACCCCGCTGGCCGCTTTTATAGCGCGAAACGAAAAGACTTGCAGGACTACCGATGTTCTCCTCGAATTCAATCTGGATAACGGATCCGGCACAGGACTATTTTCCCATATCGTCGGGTATTTGAAGGGCGCATTCACCTTCGCGAGCGCAACAGATGTCGAAAAATATTTTACAGTCGGCGACGGGATGAAATCCGTCACGGTCTTCGCGAATTATCAGAACACCACGAACGGGTATCAGCTCGTCGGCGGTGAGATCCGCCTCGCGGAAAACCGGTACCAGGGATTCTTTATTGACGGCGGGGTCGTCTATGCCGCTGACGCGTTCGGTGTCGGAACCAATGCTCTGAACGGAGCCTCCCTGGATGTGACCGGAAAACTGACCATCTCGGGCAGTTACGATACCGGGTTTTTGGTCGGGTTCCTGGGACTGTTCTCCTCGAAGGATACGCGTCTCGTCACGTTCGAGGTTCGGCCGGATCCTGTTAACGGAACTACGGTCACGCAATTCAAGACGACGGATGCCGTGCTGGCAAGCTGGTCTCGAACGATGACGGACACCGCAAACGCGGTGAAGTACCTGGTCCAGGAAAAGGTTTCGGTGGCCTGGAACTATTACAACAACAGTCAGAACGTCTTGATCGAGATAACCGGGAAGGCGATGATCGGCCTTGGCGTGGTCATGGCCGTTTATTATGGCAGCCGCTTGTATGTCGGGGCTTCCAGCCTAAGCCAGGTAAATAGAGGTGTTTACGCGTTCTTTGCGAGATTTGCCGCTTATGGCTTGTTTTTCGCCGGCATCTCGACGGTTCAAGGGATTTATACCGCCGACCGCTATCAAGAGGCTGTCAATAGCGGAATGTCGCCTGAACTGGCGGCAGAGTACGCGGCCAAGCAGGATAAGGTGTCCGCCACGCTTGCTTGGGGACAGGAGATGACGTTGAACCTGGCGCTGTTCAACGCGTTCAGCGGTGTTTCAGCCGCGGTCGGCGCCGCGTTTGGAGCGGCGGGCGGAACTGTTTGGGATGGTTTAGGCAAGATATTCAAGGAAGAAGGGCTTTGGACCGCTACGAAGACGTTCCTCGCCAGGAATTTTAATTTGTTCTCCAAACCGGTTCTTGGGCGTTTTCTTCAGACGCTGACGTACATGTCTCTGAATATGCAGGTCAGCATGAAGATCGGTATGGATTGGTTTTCGCTGGCCACGGGAAAATTTGATGCGGAAACTGTCGCCAGAAATTACCGTGATGGCGGCTGGTCTTACGGTCGCGGCGGCTGGGCCGGGATATGGGACGGATTCAGGAAAGATATGGCGCTGATGTTCGCGAGTATCCAGGGGCAGTCCGGCGTCGTGTCGCTCGCCCAGAACCTTGTGTCACCCACGCATTGGGTGTTCACGCTTGCGTTCGCGGGGCTTCCGGGGCTTGCTCAGGGGATTCAGCTCGGGATCACAAAAGTTGTTTCGGGTATCGGGGACCTCGCGGCGCGCGGGATCGGGAAGGTAGCCGCCAGGTATTTTAACGCGGTGCTGGATTCTTCCGGGAAGATTGTGGCGTCGGGGATGACGGGTGCTGTTCTTTCAGCGGTGGGTTTGGCGGCTCCAGGGGCGTGGTCCGGGCTCGCATTCTTTACCGGTGTCGCCGAGGTCCGGGCCATATGGAACAAGTTCTTCCAGGGTATTTTTGAGGAATCTATCAAGGAACCGCTTCTGGGTAAGTTGTTCCTGGGGTTCATGGATTCTAACACGAGAGAATACGCGGTTGAAATGTTTGACATGCTGGATGGCAAGGTGAATGGTTTCAGCCGCGCGAATATCGCCCGGCAGGAGCAGCGGATCACAACGCTCCGGGATCTTGCGCAAAAGGTTGGAAATGACAATCTACGGGGCCAGCTTGACGCTGTGCTGGTGCAAATTCGCACCGGGGACTTTGCCGCTGCGAAAACGAGTTTTGACGCCGCGATGGCTGTTCATCTCACGGATGGTCAGCAGGGGCCGCTTACGGCCGATCAGCAGGCTCTGAATCTCGCGATGCAGAGCCTGCAGCAGATGAGCGCGAACATTGCGGCGGCCAGAACCGAGCTCGAAGCCGCGCGCCAGGCCGGTCAGGACGCTCTTGCTGCCGGCGGTCCGGTCGTGGGCAACGTTCTCTGGGACACTTACGGCGGTGCGGCGGGTCTTGCCGCGATGATCGACACTTTAAACGCCGATCCGTTCATCGAGATCGACAAAGGCGCGATCAGCCGGCATGCCGACAGCGCGGCCGCCCGTTCGCTTGCGATCGTGACGGGAGTGCGGCTTGAGGCCGAGGCCCGCGAAAGCGGCGTAGCAGCAGGTTGTGACTTCGGGGCCATGTTCGCCGGGATAAATTCCGTCGAGAAAATCACTGATTTCAAGAGCTTCCTGAAACACTTCGGTGTCAAAGGTGAAATGGCCGGTGTGCTTTCGAAAATGGACGCCGAACGGCTCACGAAGCTGGGGAACACCCTCGCCTTCAACGCGGGCTTCCTTGTCCGCGGCGCCGGCGGCCGTTACTCGGTCTCAAAGGAACTGGTCGCCAACGCCTATGCTTCGGTTGTTATGGCGG
>MWBI01000055.1 GCA_002068945.1 Candidatus Omnitrophica bacterium ADurb.Bin314 | reverse complement strand
GCCCCATCGCGTCAAGCTCATCAATAAACACGATGCAGCCGCCGAACCCGTAGGCCATGCGGGCGGCTTTCTTGAAGAGTTGGCGAACGCGGCTTGCGCCGACGCCGACGAAAATCTCGTTGAATTCGCTCGCGGCCATCGAAAGAAACGGCAGCCCCGCTTCCGTCGCGATAGCCTTCGCGAGATATGTTTTGCCGCACCCGGGAGGCCCCATCATCAGGATGCCGCGAAGAATCTTGCCGCCGATCTTCTTGAGGCGCGCATGGTCCTTGATAAGCTGAACGACCTCCCAGCACTCCTCTTTGGCCTCGTCGATCCCGATCACGTCCGAAAACTTCACGTTCACGTCCTTGGCCGCGATATTCTTCTTTTTCTCGAGGTTCCCGAGGTTGCCGCGGAACAGCACCATATAAATATAGGCGAAGACCACCGCATTGATGACCATGATGATCATCTGGAGCGGCAACTGCGCCAGCGTGATATTGCGGTAGTAGCTTTCAAGCGACGCCATCCCCCAGATCGAGAGGAGGATCAGGATGAGGGAGGCGGCCACGATCGCGATCTTGATCCAGTGATCCATCCAAAAAAGCTTCCAGCGACGGTATGATTTCATGTCAGACAATTCTCCTTTTCATTCTTGGCCTTCAAACTTGGGAAAGCGGCCTGGGAAGGCGGATAGTTGGGGTATTATATCCGTAAGTATTTCCGTTTTATAGAGGTATTTTGCCCTTTGGCCCCTGTCTTAACCCGAAACTCCGGGAGGAAAGGACAGTCTCACCACCAGTAGTCTTCCGAGGGAGCGGCATTCGTCGCCGCGGTTTCCGGGGAGATCCCCGCAGAGACTCCGCCTGCATCGGTCATCTCGGCTGCGGCATCGAATCCGGGGAGAACTTCCGTTCCAGCGGCTGTCTCCTGTTCCCAATAGCCTTCCGCAGGCTGCTCGGGGGAAACCGGCTCTTCCGGCGCGGCAAGGGCATCCGCGGGAACCGCGGGTTCATCCCACCAGTTAAGTCCGGCCGTTTCCCCGGGCATGGCTTCCCTGGCCGCTGGTTTTTCGGCCTCGGGAGCGAACGGCGGCGCCGTCAGGAAGGTATCTTTGGGATTGTATTTAACACTATAAAGAAGAGCTCCTTTTTTTCCGTCTTTTTCCTCTTCCATCTTCTGTTTATAGAGAATGCCGTCCGTTTGCGTGTCCCGGATCGGATCCTCGCTCCTCCGGATCGCGGCAAGATTCGGCACGGCAAGCACGATCACCAAGGTTAAAAACAGACATTTTCTGCTCATGGATGCACCACGTAAAGAGTATCTGAAAAAACCGGTCCTGGCAAATCGCGCGGCGTCCGGAATACGGAGCTTAAACATTTATACCCTGCCCTGTGTTGTATTTCTTGAGGCACCGCCCCGTATAAGACCGCTCGCACGCGAGAAGACCCGGGACATCCCCTGCGTAGAGGACCTCGCCACCCCTGTCGCCCCCCTCGGGTCCGAGATCGATCACATGGTCCGCGAGACTGATCAGTCCCATATGGTGTTCGATCACAAAGAGCGAATGCCCGCGCGCGAGGAGCTCGTCAAAAGCCTTCAGCAAATGATGGATATCCCGCTCATGAAGACCGGTGGTCGGTTCGTCGAGGAGATAGAGGGATGGTTCCGGTCCCAATTCGGTAAGCTCCGACGCGAGCTTCAGGCGTTGCGCCTCCCCTCCCGACAACGTGAGCGTCGGCTGTCCGAGCCGGAGATAGCCGAGGCCGATCCTGCGGAGGATATCCAGTTTCTCGATGAGGCCCTTGCGATCCGCGAAGAAGACGGCCGCTTCATCCACGGTCATATTGAGGACCTGATCGATGTTCTTTCCCTGATATTCGATCTCGAGGATCTCGCCCTTGAAACGTTTCCCGTGGCAGGCTTCACAGGGGACAAAGACATCCGCGAGAAAATGCATCTCCACCTTCACGGCACCATCCCCCTTGCAGGCCGGACAGCGGCCTTTCTCGGAATTGAAGGAAAAGTGACCGGCATCGAATCCCGCGCGCCGGGCCGCCTGGGTCGCGGCAAAGAGTTTGCGGATCTCTTCGAACGCCTTCGTATAGGTCGCTGGATTGGACCGGGGAGAGCGGCCGATCGGTGACTGGTCGATCACGATCATCTTCGCGATGTGCTCGAATCCCGTGATACGGCCCGCTTCGCCAAGTTCTTCGCGGGAAACAGGTTCGCCGCGGGATTTCAGATAATGATGATAGAGAACATCATAGAGCAGCGTGCTTTTCCCGGAACCTGAAACGCCGGTCAGGACCGTCAGCCGTCCGAGCGGGACCGTCACACTGATATTTTTCAGGTTATGCGCCCGCGCGTTTATGATCGTGATCGCCGCTGTTTTATTCCGGGCCGCGCGGCCGGATTCCGGAACGCGGAACGCCCGTGTCAGTTTTTCCCGTCCCGAAAGATAGCAGGCCGTGTGGGAGTCCTTCACGCCAGGGAGTCCCCGGACAGGTCCCTGATAAATGAGCCGTCCTCCTCCGGCGCCGCCGTCCGGACCGAGGTCGATCACTTCGTCGGCGGCTTCAATCATCGTCCGGTCGTGTTCGACCACAACAACCGTATTCCCGAGGTCGCGCAGTTTTTTGAGGAGATTGATCAGCATTTCGTTGTCGCGCTCGTGCAACCCGACGCTCGGCTCGTCCAGCACATACAGCGTGTCGACAAGCGCCGAACCGAGCGAGCTCGCGAGATGGATCCGCTCCACTTCCCCGCCCGAAAGGGTGCGGGACATCCGGTCAAGCGTGAGGTAGCCGAGGCCGACCTCTTTCAGAAAGCCGACACGCGCAAGAAGTTCCTCGTGCACGGGGCCGGTCTTCTCCCTTTCCGCAGGCCGGAATTCGATTCCGCGAAGGAATTCGAGCAGCCGGTCGACCGGCATCGCCTGGATTTCGGCGATCGTCTTGCCGCCGACCCGGTAATTCATCGCCTCCGGTTTCAGACGGGCGGTCCCGCAGGCCGAACACGGAATGTAGCCGCGGTAGCGGTTCAGGAAAATCCGAACGTGCATCTTGTAGATCTTCTTCGCGAGGTAATCGAAGAAATCCCGCACGCTGAAGTATTCGTCTCCTTCGCGTCCGTTAAAAATCCATTCCTGGTGCTCTTTTTTGAGTTTCGCCCAGGGCTTTTTGACAGGAATGCGTTTCCTCGAACAGAAATCGAGCAGTTGCCCCTGCTCCCAGCGGGTGCTCGCCTTCGTCCACGGCTCGATCGCGCCGCCGCTGATCGAACGCGAAGGATCGGGAATGACGAGGTCCCGGTCGATCGTGATGACGCGTCCGAACCCCTGGCAGACGGGGCAGGCGCCGAGCGGGCTGTTGAACGAGAAAAGGTTGGACGTGGGTTCGGGGAACGTCCGGTCGCAGGAAATACAGCGGAGCTTCTCGGAAAAGGTCAATCGCTCGCCATCGGTCCATGCCTGGACCTCGCCCTGCCCGTAACGGAACCCGGTCTCGAGCGAATCGATCAGACGTTCCCGTTCATTCGCGGCGGGGATCAGTTCGTCAATCCCCACGAAAAGTTCCTCAGGCGCCGGCTTGGCCGCGACGACCGCACTTCCCTCGCGCCATTCGCCTTTATGAAAGAACGGGCCAAACCCTTGCCGCTCGAGTTCGGCGATATTCTCCTTCAGGTATTTTTTCCCGGATCTCCCGACCGCGATCCGGATCACGATCCGGAACTTTCGGCCCGAAGCGTCCGCGATCAGCCGGTCCGCCGTGCCCGCCGGGTCGTGGCTCTCAACCTCTTTCCCGCAATCCGGACAAGTCAGGCGCCCCGCCCGGGCGAAAAGGACCCGGAGATAGTCGTTGATCTCGGTCTGGGTGCCAACCGTCGAGCGGGCATTTGTGACGATATTCTTGGCCTGGATCGCGATCGCGGGAGGGATTCCGGTGGCGCTTTCGAGATCCGGCTTCGGCATCCGCTCGAGGAATTGGCGGGCATACGCGGAAACGGACTCGAGATAGCGGCGCTGTCCCTCCGCATACAGGGTGTCAAAGGCAAGGGATGATTTTCCCGATCCGGAGACACCCGTTACGACATAGAACTTCCGGTGCGGAAGCCTGAGGTGGAGGTTCTTGAGATTGTGGGTCCTGACCCCGCGGAGCTCGATGGAATCCAAGGAAATCCCGGACGAACTACCTGGCGTCGCTCGGGAGCCTGTCGCCGATCCAGTCGATGATCTCGCCGCTGCTGAGCCGCTGCCGGGAGTCGGGCGCGAGAGACACCGAGGTCTGTTCCCGGTCGACCCGTTTGACGAGGATCGAGATAACGCGTTTGTCAGCGTCGTCAAAGCGGGTGTACTCGGTGTTGCGGACCGTGATGAGGCCTTTTTCCTTGTCGGTGGACTCGAGTTCCCATCCGGGCTTCGCGTTCAGAGCCATCAGGGTGTTCATGTAGGTCAGGTCATAAGGCTTGTTATAAAGAAGGACCTCGTCGTGGACCGGGAGGACCTTGTGGACCGACGAACAGCCGGGAAGATAGAGGCACGCGAGAACGGCAACACACATCAGGATTTTTTTCATCATGGATATCTCCTTAACCCCGCAGGGTCTCGATTTGAAGCCGGCTTTTTTGTCCGTCACCGGACAGGGCTAGAACTTCCCCGTCATCCGCACGAACGGACCGCTGTTATGATAATTGTTCGCGTCCCGGAGGTCATCCGTAAAATCGGTAAAATTATAACCGATCCCGATCCGCACGTAATCATAGATTTCACGATCAACCTCGAAAAGCATCCCGTGCCGTATCGTATCGAGCGCGGAGGATTGCCACAAGAGCCGATATTCGGCCGCGATATCCCATTTCCGGGTCACATGGAAATTAATGCGGCTGACAGACAAGAAATTACCGGTATCCGTCTCATCAAGCGTGTTACGGGCCAAAGTGAACAAGTCGCGATCCTGGGTGATCAGCGTTGCCCGTTTCCACGCCAGTTTCTGTGCGAGACCGAAGAACCGATTCACGTCATAGATCGCGTCCATTGAGATAACATGCGCGATCTCATGGAACATGTTTTCGTTGTAATAAGAATTCACGTACTGAAAATCATTTCCGATGTCTCTCAAATAGCTATACTTAAAGAGAAAATTCAGGTGGTCAAGACCAATAGGGCGATAGGCAAAAGCCACGGTAAAATCCGCAAAATTCCCAAGATTTGTTTGCTTGCTTTCATCCACGAGATCGAAAAGATAGGTGGCGCCATAATCAAATTTGGTCAGAAAAGTCAGCTCGCGATGAATTTGATATTGAAATGAATTGCGCAAGACCAGCTGATTACCCTTGGGATACGCACCATTGCTTCTCAGTTCCGCATAAGTCCGCGCACGGAGTTTTCTGCCGTCCGCGTAGGCCAGATAGCCTCCATAAACGTTGGAGCTGTTATTCTGCGCCAGGCTATTTTCAACCAATGTCAGCAGATTCCGGGCCATCGAACTGTCCAAGTGCCGCCGCTCATACTTCGCGCCGTAATCCCAGTGGTCGTTCAGCGCGCCCTCATAGCCGAGAATATCCGCAAAACCATCCACGCCCTGGTAGGAGGAGTACTCGCGTTCCGAATAAATTCGCGATTTCTCGGTAAGCGAAAAAGAGCTCCCGATCGCGGTTGAGAGTGTCCTCGAACCAATGCCGCGGTCGATCGAGCGGAGGTTCGCATAGCTTCGCGCGCCGTTGCCGTGGTTCCTTTCGAAGCCGAAGTAGGTCGAATCCCCCAGCGGACCGAACATCTGCTCGATATAACCGAAGACATCCTTGATCAGCTCGCAACGCACACCGCCGCCAAACTGGTAATTGTCCGCCGAGTGAAGAGTCGTTTGCGCTTTCACATACGGCAAGAGGCGGTCATTGATATGGTAGCCGATCTTGGTCGCGATGCCGTGCTCATAGGGGATTTCGGAATAAAGCGAGGGCGTCAGGTTGGCAGCGTCCTGGACTTGGTCGATGTTGCTGCGCTGGTATTCGGCCTGGGCAAGGTATTTGCCGTTATCGTAGGCAAGCTGGGCCGTGTGGGTCTGCAGGTCTTCGTAAGGGGCCATGATATTATGCTCGGCAAGAGGCATCAACTGGCCGATCACCTCGCTTGAATCGAAACGGTAGCGGGCCGAGAAATTATCGGTGAACTTGTAACGGCTCGCGAGACCGTATTTCTTGAAACCTTCCTGGCTCGTCATGTGGCCGTTCGAAAAACTCGGCTCCACGCCCTGGACGTAACCGCTCACTTCGAGGTTCCTCACGGGTTCCGACTGCGCGCGGATCAGGTAGGCGTCCTCGCGCGGCCGCGTGTTGTCCCCGCGCAGGTTCCCTTCCGTCCCGAAGCTGAGCCCTCCGTCGAAAGAGACCGAGGAATCCATCTGCTTGTTCGCGGTGGTCGCGTACTCCGCGGTGATCTTGGTGTTGCGGCCGAACTTCATCATCAGGTCAACGCCGCGCATGTCGTAATCGTTGCCGCCGGTCCGTTTTTCCTCGACCGCCGTTGCACCGAGCCTCACGTGATCGCCGGCCCACACGTAACCGCGCAGACCGCGGTTGCCGATCTCCGGAAGGTCCGACGAGGAAGGTTCATACTCGTAGTCCACGATCAGGTAAACGGGATTGCCGTCCATGATATCGGCCGAAACGAGCGAATCCGTCGCGGCGACGGACGAGAGCGGGCGGGAAAGAAGGATGCGGCCTTCGGCGTAGCTGATCTCGTAATCCGTCCCTTCCGTCATGTCGTGGCTCGTCAGCACCATCCCCGTAATCTTGTCGCGGATCTCGACGCGAATCTTTTCGCTACCTTCGATCAGGTTCCGGTTGCGCGTGTAGAAAAGGGAGCCGCCCGTCGCGTAGAACTCGTTATGGTCGGCCCGTTTGTCCGAATCAGCCCAGAAAAACCGGAGACCGCGCTTCGGGTCCCCGTAGACCGTGCTCGCGACCGAATCGAAACTCCCCTTGAGGCCGGAGAGCGTCCGGTTATAGGTGGCCAGTTCGGTATCCGTGAATTCCGTCTTGAAGCTCCCCCATTTCAGATAAGACTTGTCCATCTCGACCAGCACATAGAGCCGCTGGGCCGTGTCCTGCGCCTCGTAGTCGCGTGCCGAGTAGTCGCCGTAGACCGGATAGTATTCGTCAGGGTCGAGGTTCGTGAACAGCGCGGAACGGCGATCCGAGGTGTCGTAGTGAGCCTTGACGAGGAACTTCCCCTTGAGTTTCGATTTCAGGAAAAAGGCCGCGCGGCCGTCCTCGGTGAACCCGTCGCGGTAGGCGTCGGAATCCGCGGCTTCCATCGCCCCGTTCGCGAAATTGATGCCGAGCTGCTCCTCGCCAAGGGCGACCATGAAGAACGTGCTGTCCTTGACCTTGATCTTTTCCTGGTAGGTCGTGCTTTCCCCTTTCGGATCCGCGGCCATGATGTTGAACTCGTGCTCGCCGGGCTCGACGAAGAACTCCTTCTGGAACATGCCGGTCTCGGGGTCCACTGTCACGGGGAGGTCGTTGATCATGACCTGGTACTCGGGTCTTGTCTTGCCCTGGACCCGGACCGTCGGTTTCGCGATGAGGGGGATGCTGCGCTTGCCGTCCTTAAAGAGGTTGAAATCCCCGACCGCCGGAAGCTCGGGCTGGTAGTTCTTCTGGGCCCTGGGATCGAGCTTGTTGTAGACCTCGAAGAACTTGAGGGTTGTCCAATCCTCGTGGTGCTTCGCATCGCGAACCTTGAGCTGGTACGAATAGACGCCGGGCTTGATCATGAAACCATTCTCGGCCTTCCCGTCCCACGTCACCTCCGCGGGCGGCGCACCGATGCCGTAACCGGTCCAGACGGGCACGCCCATTTCGTCGCGGACCTCGATGGCCCATTTCTTGACGAACCTGGCGTAATTGGTGTCGAGCCTGAAGAGCGCGTCCTTTTCGAGGACCCCGACGCCGAGCTTCAGGAGCTCCGGTTCCATCATAATGTCAAGGTCCGGCCGGGAGATATCAACCCCCTGCGTGACCATGACCATCAGGTCCTTGCGGAACGCCTCGGGAATGCCGGAGGGCGGGAGCAGGACGGCAAAACTCGCCTTGCCCATGAGACCGGGCGTGATCTTCACGAGATAGGTCTCTTCGGTGATGAATTTCGTTCCTTCGGGAAGCGTATGCCCGTCGATCTTGACGAGATGGCGGCCCGGCGCGACGCCGGGGATGTGATAGCGGCCGTACTCATCGGTGACAACCTTGATGCCCTCTTCCGTATAAAGCGTCACCCACGGCACGCCCTCTTCACCGCATTGCTGGACGCCGTCCTGGTTAAGATCGTTAAAGACCTTGCCGATGATGGTCCCCTCCTCAAAGATCGGATCGCCCACGACCGTGAACTGCACGTGCGCCGTTTCGGAAAGCGTGCCGCCGCTCCCCTCCACCGTAACCTCCAGCGAATATGTCTTCCCGAGCTGGACACCGCTCGTCACGAGCGTGGCAAATGTCACGTTATACGAGGCGCCGGGTCCGATCGTCCCGAGCGGGATGAGCAGCGAGCCGTCCTGCCCGGCGACCGACTTCCCGTTCACGCGGATCGAATGCTCGGCGTAGTCGAACCCGTTCGGAATCTTGACCCGCATGTTCGAGTTCGTGAAGGTGTTGCCGGAACTATTCCGGAAATGCGCATTAATCCCGATCGCGTCTCCTTTCTTGATGTGACGCTTGGACGCCGCAACCGTAAGCTTTGCCGGATTCACTTCCGCGTTCAGATCGTCATACAGAATATTTCCATATCGGGGAACTGCACCGGCGCTGACACCGTTGGCATCCAAAACAAAAACAACTTTGGCCGCATTTTCAGGAACGATCGCAGTTATCGAAAAGAGCGTCCAGACGCCCACCGGAGCGGTGGCAGCAGTGATTTTTCCCGTTTCAACGGGAGTTCCGATTTTCACCCCGGAGGCGTCCTCGAACTCGATCTTCATTCTCCCCCCCGTGTCCGCTGCCATGATGTCCGATTGGGCATAGCCCGAGAAAGTAATGTAATCTCCCGGCTTCACGTTGCTGTAGGTCTGGAACGTGAAGGTGCTTTCATAAAAAGCCGGCGCGTCAAAATAGGCCTGCAAATAAAGCGCGTAGGAGCCGTTCCTCGGGGCGAGAAAACCGGGCGGCAACCCGGCGGGATTAACCACTCCATCCCAGCGCCCCATTTTGGCGGTCGTGTTCAAAGGCCTGGTGTTATCTGCCCAGTTATTCTGCGTCCCGTCCCCAAGCGGCTGTTCAAAACTCGGGTTGCCGAGCACGTTGGCGAAGGCGGAAGGCGTAAAAGCGAAAAACAGCCACAAACCACAAAACCATACGGCAATACGAAGCCGGGGCGCTTTTTTGGCGAGCATGTGGTGTGTGGCGC
>MWBI01000054.1 GCA_002068945.1 Candidatus Omnitrophica bacterium ADurb.Bin314 | reverse complement strand
CGGTAAATTGCTCGCGCAGGTGGAGAAACTGCAGGGCGATTCCAGGTTCGAAGTCCGCACCCCGCAGGCCCTCACGGGCGTTCGCGGAACGATCTTCGAGGTTGAGGTGAAGCCGAAGAGCTAATACCCCGCGCCCTGTCCTCCACACTGATCCCGGAAATTTCCCTTCTTACTTCAGGTCTTCCTATGTATAATACGCCCCTCCGAAACCAAACCATCCAAGAAAGGGTGAGAACGCGTGTTAAAAGTCGATATTGGCGAGCACGAGCCTCTTGAAAAGGCCCTCAAGCGCTTGAAGAAGAAGATGGAGCGAGAAGGGATTCTCAAGATTCTCAAGGCCCGCAAGCATTACGAGAAGCCTTGCGAAAAAAGGCGCCGTAAAGCCCGCATGTCCAAGACCCGCCGGCCGTTCTAATCGAGGATCACCCGGTAATTCCCGAAACGGAAAAAAGCGCACGGGAGCATTCCGTCTATGGAAATGCCCGTGCGCTTTTGGTATGATTAACCCTTGGCGTGATCTTCTGAGCGGACGAAAGGACGGAAACATCTAATACCCTATGGCATCGAAATTTCAGGGCTTCCCCGGCATGGAGGACATCCTTCCGGGCGAAATCGGGAAATGGCAATGGGTCGAAGAAAAGGCCCGGGTTCATTTCGAGGCGAACGGTTTCAAAGAGATTCGCACGCCCATTCTGGAACCCACCGAGCTTTTTGTAAGATCCATCGGCCAGACGAGCGACATCGTCCATAAGGAGATGTTCTCTTTTAAAGACCGTGGTGAGCGGGACATGACGATGCGTCCCGAGATGACCGCCTCCGTCGCGCGTTCGGTGCTTGAGAAGGGCCTCCTGACCCAGGCGAAATCTCTCCGTCTTTATTATATCGGCCCGATGTTCCGCGCCGAACGCCCCCAGGCGGGCCGCAAACGCCAGTTCCACCAGATCGGGGCCGAGATCGTCAACGAGGATCATGCCTCGGACTTTGACGCGATCGCCCTTGCCCATGGTTTTCTCAAGTATGCCGGCCTGAAGGAATTTACCCTGAACCTGAATGATCTCGGCGATGAGGAAAGCCGCGCGAGGGTCCGCGTGGCCCTCACGGATTATTTCTCAAAAGAAAAGACAAAACTTTGCAAGGATTGCCAGTGGCGGCTCGATAAGAATGTTCTCAGGATCTTTGACTGCAAAGCGCATGACTGTCAGCCCGTGATCGAGAAAGCCCCCTGGGAACAGTTCGCCCCGCTTTCCGAACGGTTCCGGACGCTTGCGGCCAGGCTCACTGAGCACGGTATTTCGTACTCGATCAACCGGAGGCTCGTGCGCGGCCTGGATTATTACAACGGTGTTGTTTTCGAGATCACAGCGGGCGGGCTCGGCGCCCAGAACGCCGTTGCGGGCGGCGGGCGCTATGACAACCTTTATCAGGACCTTGGCGGCGCGAAGACGCCCTGCACGGGGTTCAGCATCGGTTTCGAACGGTTGCTCACGGCTTTGCAGGCCCAGGATGAAAAAATCTTTGATGAACTGAAAACGAGGCGTGTCTATCTGGCACCGCTCGAAGACAACGCCGCGATCGCCACGGTGATCCGTGACGCTGCCTTGGCGCTCCGCGAACGGGGATTCCGGATCGAAACCTCGCCCGGCGTTTTTTCGCTCAGCCAGCATCTCAAAAAAGCGGACAAGGTCTCGGCGCGCTACGCCTTGATCGCGGGTGCGGCCGAGCTGGCGAAAGGCGTGCTGATCGTCAAGGACCTCGCGAAACGGGAACAGTCGGAAGTCGCGTTCGATCAGGTGTCCGCGTTTTTTAAATAACATGGTCCCCCTTTGCAAAAAGGGGAGCCGGGGGATTTAAATCTCCCTGCTCCCGGGGGGAAACGTCGAAAGGTGATTGATTTATGCTAAGGACAGTGACCTGCGGTGAATTGAACAAAAATTCGGTTGGGAAGACGGAGACCCTGACAGGCTGGGTGGACACCCGCCGCGATCACGGGAATCTGATCTTTGTGGATCTCCGCGACCGTTGGGGCGTGACACAGGTCGTTTTCAATCCGCAGACGAACGCCACGATGCACAAGACGGCGGAGACGCTTCGCGCGGAGTATGTGATCCGCGTCAAGGGGAAGGTCGAGGCCCGGCCGGAGGGGACCGTGAACGCGAAGATTCCGACGGGCGAGATCGAGCTTCAGGCCCAGGAGGTCGAGGTTCTGAACACCTGCCAGCCCTTGCCTTTCGAAATGGGCGAGACGAACGTTAATGAAGAGCTCCGGCTCCAATACCGTTTCCTCGACCTGCGCCGCCGCGATATGGTGGAGAGCCTGACGCTCCGCCACCGCGTAACGAAACTCGTGCACGAGTATCTCGACAAACAGTGTTTTATCGAGGTCGAAACGCCGTATCTGACGAAGAGCACCCCCGAGGGCGCACGCGATTTTCTCGTGCCCTCGCGCCTCACGCACGGCGCCTTTTACGCGCTTCCGCAGTCCCCGCAGATTTTCAAGCAGATCCTGATGGTCTCGGGCTATGACCGCTATTATCAGTTCGCGCGCTGTTTCCGCGACGAGGACCTCCGTAAGGATCGCCAGCCCGAGCACACGCAGATCGACCTCGAAATGTCCTTCATCGACGAAGAAGACATCATGGGGGTGGTTGAAGGAATGGTTGCGCATGTTTTTAAACATGCGTGCGGGGTCGACCTCAAGCTCCCGCTCCGCCGCATGAGCTACAAGGAAGCGATGGAGAAATACGGTTCGGACAAGCCAGACCTTCGCTACGGGATGGAGATGAAGGATCTCTCCGGAATCTTTGCATCGAGCGGGTTCAAGGTGTTCGATGAAGTGCTGGCGAAGAAGGGGTCGATCCGCGGCCTCTGCTTTACACCGCCTGCCGGAGTTGAGTTTTCCCGGAAGGATTTCGATGATCTCACGCAGTGGATCAAAAATTTCGGCGCAAAGGGGCTCGCGTGGTTCAAGGTGACCGGGCCGGAGACGGTCGAATCGCCGATCCAGAAGTTCTTCGACGCCGCGCGGATCAGAAAGGCGATCGAGACGACAGGCGCGAAGGCGGGGGACATCGTGTTCCTCGTTGCGGACACGTTCAAGGTCGCTTGTGTCGCGCTTGGCGCGCTTCGCTGCTTTCTCGCGGAAAAACACAAGATGATCCCCGAGGGGAAATTCGAGATGCTCTGGGTCGTTGATTTCCCGCTCTTTGAATGGAACGAGGAAGAAAAACGCTGCGACGCGTGCCACCATCCGTTCACGTCGCCGAAGCCCGAAGATGTTCCGCTGCTCGATACGGAGCCGCTCAAGGTCCGCGCGCGGGCGTATGACATCATCTGTAATGGCACGGAAATGGGGGGCGGAAGCATCCGTATCCATGACCGTAAAGTGCAGTCGAAAATATTCGAGCTTCTGCAGTTGACGCCGGAGCAGCAGGAAGCGCAATTCGGTTTCCTCCTGAAAGCCCTGACCTTCGGCGCGCCTCCGCACGGGGGGCTCGCGATCGGTCTTGACCGGTTCGTGACGCTTCTGCTTTCCCGGGATTCGATCCGCGAGGTGATAGCGTTTCCGAAGACGCAGAAAGGAACCTGTCTGATGACGGACGCGCCGTCGCCCGCGACGGAACGGCAACTCAGGGAACTGAATCTCGATGCGAAACGGATGTGGATTGAAAAACCAAACAGGACATAGCGTATAGAGTATTGAAATAGAGAACCAAACCCTATCTCCTGTTCCCTAACGAAAGGATTACATCTTGCAAAAGATCATCAAGATCCGTTCGAACGATGAAGCGGCGGCAATCTACGGCAATCTGGACCGGAATGTCCGCCAGGCGGAAAAGGATTTTCATGTCCGGCTGATCGCGAAGAATGACCGGCTGAAGATCATCGGCGACAAGAAGGACGTCGAGGGCGCCTACGATCATTTCATGAGGATGAAGGACAATTACCGGAAAGGGGAGCGGAACGTGGAACGCCCGGCCGCGTCGGATGCGAAAGGAACGCCGCCTCTCAGGGCTGAGGTGCCGTCGAAGGGCGCGATTCATTTTTTCCATCGCGGGAAAGTGGTTCAGGCGAAGAGCGAGAACCAGCTCGCCTACCTCAAGGCCATCCAGTCGAAAGATATCGTGATCTCGATCGGCCCTGCCGGTACCGGCAAAACGTACCTCGCGATGGCGGCCGCGGTCGAAGCCTTGAAGAAGAAGTACGTCGGAAGGATCATCCTGACCCGTCCCGCGGTCGAGGCCGGGGAGAGTCTCGGATTCCTTCCGGGCGATCTTGCCGCGAAAGTGAATCCCTATCTCCGCCCTCTGTATGATGCTCTTTATGACATGCTTGAGTACGAAGAGGTCGCCCGCTACACCGAGCGCGGGGCGATCGAGATCGCCCCGATCGCCTACATGAGAGGCCGGACGTTGAACGATTCGTTCGTGATCCTGGACGAGGCCCAGAACTGCACGCACAGTCAGATGAAGATGTTCCTGACGCGTATGGGACAGACCTCCAAGGTCGTGATCACGGGCGATATCACGCAGGTCGATCTCCCGGCCGGGAAGAAATCCGGCCTGATCGAGATCCGGCAGATTCTCTCGGACATTCCCGATATCCAGTTTATCTATCTGAACGAAACCGACGTGGTCCGTCATCCCTTGGTGCAGGAGATCATCAAGGCCTATGAAAAACATGAGCGCAGAAAAGCGGCGACCGAGTCCTGAAAAAGTCCTTCCCAAGACCCCGTCTTCGCGGTTGATTCCCGCGGCGATCCTTTTAGCGTCGTGTGTCCTGGCCTGTGTCATTCTTTTTTGGAACCGGGCCTGGGACCTCGAACGTCAGGAGTTCATGCCCGGAGAGCCGGCCCTGCGGTCTTATTTCTCCCCGGTCTCTTTCACCTATGTCGATGAAGTGAGGACTGATGCAAGCCGTCTCGAAAAACTGAAGACCGTCCCTCCGGTCTACCGTATCGATCCGGAGATGACCGCGAAGACTCGCGCCCGGGCGGAGAGTTTTTTTAAGATCCTCGGGGAAGCCCGGATCGAAAAAGACGGAAGGGGAGAGACGCGCTGGAAAGAACTTCCGTTCCGTGTTCCGACTTCATCGCTCGACACATTGTTATCGGCAGAAGATCCCGAGCAGCTGCGCCTGGTGACCCTTGCTGCCATAGACGCCTATCTTTCCCGCGGGATTCTTACGGAAACGGAGAAGGCGACCCTTTCCCGCACCAACGGCGGAATGGTCCTTCTTGTGTCCGAAGACGGGCAGCAGGAAGCGGTTGTGTCGGCGGAGCGGATAGTGACGCTGGAGGATATCTCGAAGGATGCCGCGTCGGCCCTTCCTTCCGAAATGTTCAAAAAGAAAGGGCTCCGGAATGCGACCGGCGATATCATCCGCGGCGCGCTTCTCGTGAACCTGGGTTATGACGAGGTCCGGACGGCGGAACTCAGGAAAAAAGAGGGGGCGTCCGTTCCTCCGGCCCTGGTCATGATCAAGAAGAACGAGCTGATCGTCCAGCGGGGAATGCTGGTGACCGACGAGATCAAGCAGAAACTGGACCAGGTCCTGCGCAAGGTTTCCACGCGCAAGCAGCAGGTTCAGATCTTTACGAGCTCGTTCCTGGTTCTCCTTCTTTACGTCCTCACGGCGATCTATTTCGCGGCTTTTGAACCCGCGGTTTTCCGCTCCCGTTCCCTTTGGCTCCTGTTCCACACGGTGGTCCTCCTGGCGCTGGTCATTTCCAAGGTTGTCGCGGTACTGCCGGATGCTTCGATCTATCTGATGCCGACGGCTCTGGCGGCGCTCCTCCTGACCTTGTTGATTCACAGCCGCGCCGGGGTCATGGGCGGGATCATGATGACGGTAATGAGCGGTTTTCTTTCCGGTTTCCGTATGGATTTGATGATCGCGACCCTGTTCGCGTCCCTTGCGGCGACCTTCCTGTCGCACCGGGTCCGCAAGCGATCTCATTTTCTGAGGATCGGGCTCGGCATCGGAGGCGTCTTTTTCCTGGTGATCGCGGGTTGCCAAGTGATGCAAAATACGCCATGGCGGGATGCCGCGCAGTTCGGGCTTTTCGGATTCCTGAACGCGCTGATGACCGCGGTGGGGAGCTATCTGCTTCTGCCTTTCCTGGAACATTTTTTCGATGCCCTGACGGATGTGACGCTGCTCGAACTGTCGGACCTCAATCATCCGCTGATACGGAAAATGATGGTGGAGGCGCCCGGGACCTATCACCACAGTCTGGTCGTGAGTTCGCTTGCCGAGGACGCCTGCGAAAAAATCGGGGCGCATTCGCTCCTTGCGAGGGTCGGTTGCTATTTCCACGACATCGGCAAGCTCGAGAAACCGGAGTTTTTTACCGAAAACCAGGGACACCTATACGCGAATCACCACGACGTCCTTCCGCCGCGTATCAGCTTCGAGATCATCATCAACCATGTCCGGGACGGCGTCCGGATCGCCCGCAAATACCGTTTGAAGCGGGCGATCGTGGATTTTATCCGTGAGCATCAGGGGACCGGCGTGGTTTATTATTTTTTCAAAAAAGCGATGGATATGGCCGCTCCGGCAGAGCAGGTCCTGGCGGACGATTTCCGCTATCCGGGTCCGAAGCCGCAAACCCGGGAGACGGCCGTGGCGCTCCTTGCGGATTCCGCCGAAGCGGCATCCCGATCTCTCGTGAATCCCACGCCGGACTCGATCCAGCAGCTTGTTCGCAAGATCATCAATGACAAGTTTATCGACGGTCAGCTCGATGAATGTGAGCTGACGCTGCGGGATCTCCACAAAATCCAGGCGAGCTTTGTCAGGAACCTGACCGCCATGTTCCACACGCGCATGAAATATCCGTTGGTGGAAAACCCGCTTTCGGCTCCCGATCTTTTCGGCACCAACCAGTTTTCGAAGTTCCGGGCAGACAAATGACCATGAAGAAGGATGCCGGGAAACTGTCGGTCCAGATACTGAACGAATGCCCGCATCCGGAGGTTTCCGAATCCCGGTTAAAAAAGGTCGCGGAAAAAATCCTGCGCGACCTCGGTTTCAGGCAGGCCGAGGTCAGCATCCTTCTCGTGGGAGATAAGAAGATGCGGGCGATGAACCGGCAGTTCCTGAGGCACGCCTGGTCGACGGATGTCCTCGCGTTCGGTCGGGGCAAGATCGTCAAGATCACCCGGGTCAAGGAACCCGTGCGGCAAGGGAAGCCAGGGAATTTCCTGGGAGATATCGCGCTTTGTATCCCGACGATCGAAGGGCAGGCCGAGGAATACGGGCATACGTTCATCGAGGAGCTTGATTACTGTCTTTGCCACGGCATCCTCCACTTGCTGGGACACAAGGATAAATCCCGCGAAGATCACCGGCGCATGCATGCAAGGCAAAAGCAGATTCTCGGCCGGGTCCTTCCCCGAAAGGTCTCTCCTCTCCGTTCCGGCGCGGGACGCTGATCCTTTCATGAGCATCCACAAGGTTGAGGGGATCGTTCTCAAGACCCAGCCGTTCCGGTCGAGCTCGCTGATCGTTACCTTCTTTACAAAAGAGGCCGGGAAGATTCGCGGGGTCGTCAAAGGCGTTCACCGCGAAGGGGAGATCCGGCAAGCCGGATTCGAGATTTTTACGAGGGCCGAGATCATTTTCTACGAGAAGAGGCGCTCGGACCTCCATTTGATCTCCGATGCCGCGATCCTCGAAAGCAACGACCCGATCCGTAACCGTCTTGAAAGCATTGTCTACGGGAGTTATTTCTGCGAGCTTGTGGACGAACTCACCGAAGTACAGGACCCGCATCCGGAGATCTTCGAACTGCTTCGGACTGCCTTCAGGTTCTTGTCAGTGGTCCCTCCGGAGAAACTGACGACCGTGTTCACCGTTAAACTCCTCGGAGCGATGGGCTGGATCCCGTACACGGACGGCTGTGTTTCGTGCGGTGCCCGACCTCTCGAAAAAGGCTATTTTTCCGTAAAACAGGGCGCCCTTTTGTGCGAAGCCTGCCGCTCGAAAGACGGAGGAGCTCCCGCGATCACTCCCGTCGCACTCGCCTTGCTGCGTGTGTTCATCCGTAACGAGATGAGGGAATGTCTTGAGCATTCTCATTTCTCTTACGCCTTGAACGAGGTGCAGCGCCTGCTTACCCAATTCCTCAATTTTCGTATCGGAAAAGTTCTCCGAACAAAGCGGTTCATTGATTCGGTTCGTTCTGCCCTCGTAAAATAATACTCATTCCTATAACAAGATCCGCAAGTTGTTTGTTTGCAATAGATTATGATATTGTCAACAAGTGTGTGAGATTTGACGGGATAATAATGTTATGTTATGTTTAAAGCAGAACGCAAAAGTAATCAGTTGTATGCGCTTGTTATGTTTTGAAATAAACTATGGAAAATAAATCAGCCGAAAAAAATACTATTGGCAGCGGGTTCCTTTTCTTTCAGCTTACCAACGATGAGAGGGAATCGGCTATTTACTATCTCCTGGAGGCGATCCTGAAGGCGCGTGATAGCGAGCCGGATCTCAACCTCCCCGGCTATTTTGATGAGGATGTGAACGTCTACCTCGCGCATCTTCTTTTTGCGATGTCGCTTCCCGAATACCATGATATGGCCGATCCGTTCCTTTCGGATGAACCGAAAGAGATCGTTGAATGGGTCCGACAGACCGAAGACCCGATGCTGAAATATTTCATCTATAAGGTGAATGCCGATAACATGCTGGTCCGGTCCACGATCTTTTCCGAGAAGCCTCCCGAAATCAAGCGTGTTGTTTTCAGAAAGCACGGGAACGGAGAAGGCCGTCTTGCCGTGGCCTATTACGATCATGCTGCGCGGTGTCACAAGGGGATTTATCAGAAACGTACCGGGGTGGGCGAAGTTCTCGACAAGATTTCGGACCGGTTTGAGGTTTATCAAAAGATCCTGTTCCGGATCAAAAACGACTACTTCCGTTTCATTGACTGCTTCCGTGACCAGGCGTTCCAGCATTTCTTCCTCAAGATGCGGCAGTATGAAAGGCACGCACGAAAGGATATCGTGCTCGACCAGTTCCTTGCGGCTTATCATCAATGGCTCGTTTCTCGTCAGCCGGAAGTCCGGGGGAGAGTGGTTTCTCTTGTGAATGAGCTGAAGGCTATTGATCCCGGTTTTTGTTTCGACCTTACCAGGTTGTCCTAGGCGTTTTCCGCTCTCTTTTCGCGTAACAGAGTCCCCTTGATCCGGCTTTGTGTGTATTTCCAACCTCTTCCGAGTCTGCTATAATCCGCTCTCGGTTTTTAAGTCTCAGCCGCGTTATCTTCGCTATCGAAAGGATCCTGTGATGACACCACCGCTTGCTATCGAACCTGCCAGCCGTCTTCAAAAGCTTCCGCCTTATCTTTTTGCCGAGATCGACCGGAAAAAGCGGGAGCTTGTCGCCAAAGGAAAAGACGTGATCGACCTCGGCGTGGGGGACCCGGACATCCCGACGCCGGATTTCATCATTCGCGCGCTTCAGGCAGCCGCTGAGAATCCGCGGAACCACCGGTACGCGCTTGATCAGGGGATGCCGGAATTCCGCCAGACGATCCAGGAATGGTTCGCCAAACGTTTTCACGTCAAACTGGACCCGGATAAAGAGATTCTTCCTCTCATCGGTTCTAAAGAAGGGATCGGCCATCTGCCGCTCGCGATCATCAATCCCGGGCAGGTCTGTCTCATCCCCGATCCGGGTTATCCGGTTTACCGTTCCGGCACGCTTTTCGCGGAAGGCATCCCGTACACGATGCCGCTTCTTGAAAAGAACCATTTTCTCCCGGACCTCGGCGCAATCCCCGCGGAGGTGCTCAAGAGCGCGAAGCTCATGTTCCTCAATTATCCGAACAATCCGACCTCGGCGGTCGCGACGAGGGAGTTCTTTGCTGAAGCGGTTGCGTTTGCCAGCAAGCGCGGTATCCTGATCGCTCATGACGCGGCGTACTCGGAAATGACTTATGACGGACAAAAATCGCCGAGTATCCTTGAGATACCCGGCGCGAAGGATGTTGCGATCGAGCTCTTCTCGCTCTCCAAGACTTACAGCATGACGGGCTGGCGCGTGGGATTTGCGGTCGGGCATCCCCAGGCGATCTCGCTGCTCGCGAAAGTGAAGTCGAACCTTGATTCAGGCATTTTCCAGGCTATCCAGATCGCCGGCATCGCGGCCCTGAAGGAAGGAGACAAGGCGCTTGAGCGGAACCTCAAGATTTATCAGGAACGGCGTGACCTGCTTATTAGCGGGCTGAACAAACTCGGCTTCAACGTCCCGCTTCCGAAGGCGACCTTTTACTGCTGGATTCCGGTCCCTCCCGGGTACACCTCCGCGGAGCTTTGCCTGAGATTCCTCGAAGAGATGAACATCGTTGTGACCCCCGGCAACGGTTTCGGACCGAATGGGGAAGGCTACTTCCGGATCTCTCTCACGGTTGCGGAATCGCGGATTATGGAAGCCCTCGACCGGATCAAAAAAAGCCATAAAACGAAGTAGATCTGTTCGCGATGCCTTCCGTATTTGCCGGGGTCGGTTCCAATCTCGGAGATCGGGAAGAAGCCATGCGGTTTGCTGCCGATCAATTGACAACGGATGAGCGGATCCGAAATCTGAAAAAGTCCCCGGTGTATGAGACCGAACCCCTTGACGCGCCGGGCGGAAAATATCTTAATGCCGTCTGGGGTTTTGAAACGGATCTTGTGCCCCGGGATGTGCTGGGACTGCTCCGGGAGATCGAGTCGAAAGCGGGTCGTGTCCGCGGAGGCGGGTATCATGAACCGAGGACGCTTGACCTCGATCTGCTCGCCTATGGCGGGGAGGTGGTCCGGGAGGACGGATTAACCGTCCCCCATCCGAGGATGCACGAACGGTATTTCGTGCTGAAGCCCTTTTGCGATCTCTCTCCGAACTGGACGCATCCGGTACTGAAAAAAACGGTCAAGGAATTACTGGCCAGCGTAGAGCGTGGGGCGTAGAAAGCCAGGTTTCTGAACGTTGTCCGCTCTGTGCTACGCGCTAAAAAACATGAAAATCATCAAGAATCCCGAACAACTGAGTCTGCTATTGGCGCGCGAAAGATCGCGGGGCAAAACCATCGGGTTTGTTCCGACGATGGGCGCGCTGCACGAGGGGCACCTTTCGCTTGTTCGGGCCGCGAAACGGGAGAACGATCTTGTGGTTGTGAGTATTTTCGTGAATCCGACCCAGTTCGGTCCCAGGGAAGACCTCAAAAAATATCCTCGTGTTTTTAAACAAGACAGCCGCCTGCTCAAGAAAGGCGGTGCCGATTATCTTTTTTACCCTTCCGTGAAGGCGATGTACCCGGAAGGCCTTGACCGGCCGCTCGTGATCAGGGGCGCGACCTGGCCCCAGATCGCAAGGAATCTCTGCGGCAAATTCCGCCCCGGGCATTTCCAGGGGGTCGTGACGGTCGTCTCGAAACTTCTCGGGATCACCGGGGATTGCCGACTCTATCTCGGCGCGAAGGATTACCAGCAAGCGGCCGTTCTGACCCGCATGGTCCGGGACCTCGGCCTCAAGGTCAGGGTTCGCATGATGCCGACCGTCAGGGAGAAGGATGGTCTTGCGATGAGTTCCCGCAACCGCTATCTTTTGCCGAGAGAGAGAGCCCGGGCGCTGGCGATCTCAAAGACCCTGAAGGGGATCAAACGGGAAATCCGGGCGGGGAAGGTTCCCATCGGGGTTTTGAAGGCGAAATACCGGAAGGCGCTTGAGCGCTCGGTCGATCGGATCCAGTATCTGGAGATCGTTGATGCGGAGACCCTGCGGCCTGCGGTGTCCCGCAGAGCACATCTTGTGGCCCTTGCGGCCTGTTTTGTGGGCAAGACAAGGCTTATCGATAATGTTATAATCCAGCCCCGTCGTCAGTAATCAGCCTTCAGCCATCAGTCTATGCGGGATCAAAAATTCAGAAGATATAAAGTCTGACAGCAGGCGATGGTTGTGGTTGGGAAAGCGTACAGGCTGACCGAATCTTTCCCCGCGGATGAGAAATTCGGATTGGTAAGCCAACTGCGGCGCGCGGCGGTTTCAATAGCGTTGAGTATTGCGGAAGGAAGCGCCTCTGATTCAAAAGCCGATCTCCGAAGGTCCCCGGAGATCGCGGCGATGTTGGCCGGATTTAAAAGGAAACAGAAAACGGATAACTGATAATGGAAGACAGGGAATTATGCAAAAACAATTATTGAGCGGCAAGATTCACCGTATCCGGGTCACGGAAACCCGCATTGATTATGAGGGGAGCATTACGATCGACCGGAAGCTGATGGATGCTGCCGGAATCCTCCCTTATGAAAAAGTCCTTATCGCGAATCTCAATAACGGTTCCCGCATCGAAAGCTATGCCATCGGAGGAAAGCCTGGCTCGGGTATGGTCTGCCTGAACGGAGGCGCCGCCAAACACGGGAAACCTGGCGATATCGTCATTATCCTGACCTTTGCCGTGCTGACCATGAAGGAGATCAAAAAGCATAAGGTCAAGGTCGTCTACGTCGATTCCAGGAATCGCATCATCAAAAAGAAATAATTTCTTCTGAGTCTCCGGAGTTTCTCGTGAGAAAATTCAAGGTCGGGATCATCGGCTGTGGCGCAATAGGGACAGCGCTTGCTGAAACGCTCATCAAGGATCGCAAACTCAATTTCCGGGCGGTCCTTTCGGCCGTTTCCGACAAGGACCCCGGACAGGCAGAGAGGCTTTTGAGCCGGATCGGCAGGAAACTTCCGATCGTGTCCATTCCGGAGATCATCAAACGCTGCGATTTTGTTATCGAAGCCGCGCATTCGAGTATTTCTTCTTCCGTCGCCTCGCTTGCCCTCAAGCATGACAAATACGTTCTTGTGATGAGCGTCGGGGGACTTTTGAAGTCCCCGTTCGGCAGGCTTCGCGCCCTCATCGCGAAAAGCTCAGGGCGTCTTTATTGTCCGTCCGGGGCGATCGCAGGAGTCGATGCCTTGTTGGCCGCGCAGACGAACGGCCTTCGGCGCGTGAAACTTGTGACCACAAAGCCGCCGCAGGCGCTGAAAGGGGCGCCGTATTTCAAGACTCACGCTTTCCCGGTCTTCAAATCCGGCGAGGGAAAAAAACTGGTTTTTCGCGGTACGGCGCTTCAGGCGAGCCGCGCATTCCCGCAGAATATCAACGTGGCCGCGATCCTGAGCCTTGCGGGCCTCGGCCCCAAGAGGACCGAGGTTGAGATCTGGGCCACGCAGATGGCGGGGACTAACCGGCACGAGGTCCTGATCGAGGGGAGCTTCGGAACGATCCGCACGACGACCGATAATTTCCCCGCCCCTGATAATCCCAAAACGAGCTATCTTGCCATTCTCTCCGCAGCGGCGACCCTTCGGAAAGCCTTCACCACCCTGCGGCTTGGCACCTGATAAGGGGTATGAGCGCGGATCAGGAGTACCTTGAGGTCCGTGGGGCGAGGGAGCATAACCTCAAGAATCTCTCGGTCCGGATCCCCCGCAACAAGTTCACGGTCATCACCGGGCTCTCAGGCTCCGGAAAATCCTCGCTCGCGTTCGACACGATCTATGCCGAAGGTCAACGTCGCTATCTTGAGAGCCTCTCGTCGTATGCCCGCCAATTCCTCGAAAAACTGAAGAAGCCGGATGTCGATCATATCTCAGGTCTTTCTCCGAGCATTTCCATCGAACAGCGCTCCGCGACCCATAATCCGCGTTCCACGGTCGCGACCGTGACCGAGATCTATGATTATCTCCGCCTCCTCTTTTCGAAAGTTGGCACCGCGCATTGCCCTTCCTGCGGATTACCAATGCGGAGCCAGACCCGAGATGAACTTGCTCGCGACATCCTCGTGCGATTCGGCGGGCACGAGGTGCAGGTGCTGGCACCGCTCGTGCGGGGCCGAAAAGGCGAATACCAGAAACTGTTCCAGGATATGCTGAAGAAGGGCTATGACCGTGCCCGGATCGACGGGACGGAGCGGTTGCTCGCGCCCGAGATGAAGCTCAAAAAAACGGTCCGTCATGACATCGGGATCATCGTTGACGAATTGGTCCTGAAGGAGAATAAGGAGGACAAGCGTTTCCGGAACTCGCTCGCTTGCGCCCTTGATCTCGCGGGGGGCCAGGTTGCGATCCTCGACAGGGATGTCGCGGGTCAGGCGCTTCATTATTTCTCAACGACGAAAAACTGTCTGTCCTGCCAGATCAGCCTTCCGGAACTCACACCGAACATGTTCTCGTTCAATAGCCCCTACGGGGCCTGTCCGAAATGCAAGGGGCTCGGGAAACTTTCTCAGGTCTTCTCGAAGGGTGTGATCGCGGACCCAAAGAAAGCTCTCATGCAGGCCCTGAACAAGGAGGTGTTCTTTTCGTTTAACAAGTATTTCTTTGAGGACCTTTTGCACGATCTCTCCCATAAATATGATTTTGAATGGGATACTCCGTACGGGGATTGGCCGGAGACCGCAAAAGAGGCGTTCTTTCTCGGTGATGGGGATATTGCGGGGCTTGTGGAAGAGTGGGAGCGTCTTTTTCACGAAACGGATTCCGATATGATCCGCGCCAAGATCCGAAAATTCCTGCGCGAAGAGACCTGCAAGGAATGTGGCGGGAAGAGGCTCCGGAAGGAAAGTCTCGGTGTTTCGGTCGCCGGAAAGAATATTGCCGAGGTGACGTCCCTGCTCGTTGAGGATGCGGCGCCCTATTTCGAGGCGCTTTCTTTTTCCGGGAACGACGCGGTAATCGCGGCTCCCATCCTTCACGAGATCCGGGAACGCCTGGCGTTCCTCCTGAATATCGGGCTTGGCTACCTCACGCTTGACCGCACGGTCGCAACGCTTGCCGGGGGCGAGCTTCAGCGCATCCGCCTTGCCGCGCAGATCAGCCTCGGGCTGACGGGGGTGCTGTACGTTCTGGACGAGCCGAGCATCGGCCTTCACCCGCGCGATAACGAAAAGTTGCTGGATGCCCTTGAGCGTCTTCGCGATCTGAAAAATACGGTCCTTGTCGTGGAGCATGACGAGGAGACCATCCGTCGCGCCGATCACGTGATCGACCTCGGCCCCGGCTCCGGGGCGAAAGGCGGGGAGATCGTTGCGCAGGGGGCGATATCGGAGATGAAAGATTGCCCGCGGTCCGTCACACTCAAGTATCTTCACGGAGAACTGTCGATCAACGTTCCGGAAAAAAGAAAAGACTACCGGAACGCGCCGAAACTGCTGCTGAAAAAATGCGCCGAGCACAATCTCAAGGAAATCGATGTTGAGATTCCCCTGGGGCTTTTTACATGCGTCACGGGTGTTTCGGGGTCGGGAAAAAGCACGCTGGTGCACGATATCCTCTACAGGGAACTCCACAACCGGCTCTGGAAGACCGGGTATAAGGCCGGGGACTTCGGAGCGATCGAGGGCGCGGAGCTGATCGACAGGGTGATCGGGATCGATCAGACTCCCATCGGCAGGACGCCGCGATCCAATCCCGCGACCTACACTGATATGTTCGGGTTTATCCGGCGCTTGTTCAGCTCTCTCGAGATCGCGAAACTCCGGCGTTATTCCCAGTCGCGTTTCAGCTTCAACCTCAAAGGCGGGCGCTGTGAAAAATGCCGCGGGGCCGGATTTGAGAAGCTTGAAATGAGTTTTATGCCCGACCTTTACGTTGTTTGCGAGGATTGTCGCGGGAAACGGTACAATGCGCCGACGCTTGAGGTCCGTTATCAGGGGAAGAACATCGCGGAGGTGCTTGATCTTTCGATTCGTGACGCGAAAAACTTCTTTTCGAAGTTCGCCATGATGCGTGAAAAACTCGAAGTTCTTGATTCGATCGGTCTCGGCTACGTCAAACTCGGACAACCTTCGACAACCCTTTCCGGCGGTGAGGCTCAACGCATCAAGATCGCTTCCGAGCTCATGAAAAAATCAACGGGACGAACGCTTTACCTTCTGGACGAGCCGACGACGGGTCTTCACTTCGCGGATATCAAAAACCTGCTGAAAGCTCTTTTCGATCTTCGTAATCAGGGGAACACGATCGTCGTGATCGAACACAATCTCGACGTCATTAAAATGGCGGATTATCTGGTCGATCTTGGTCCGGAGGGCGGGAGGGGCGGCGGTCGTATTGTTGCCTGCGGTTCGCCCGAGGAGGTTTCCAGAGCGGGAACTTCCTATACGGGCAGATTTTTAAAGGAATTGCTGAGCAGAGACGAAGGTTGCTAGTTTTTTTTTATTATAAATTCCTTTCATAACGTGATCTTCCGTGTTATGTTTATTTGTAAGATTTGATGGAAATTCACTGATTGGAGGAACCCCCCAATGATCATGGAGATCGGAATTGTAGCCGGTGAGATATGGCACTACCTCGATGAGCATCAAAGCGCCAATCTCGATCAGTTGACGAAGGGCATCAAGCGGCCGAGGGAGCTCATTATGATGAGCCTCGGATGGCTTGCCCGCGAGGGTCATATCTCGTTGGGAACGCCGGAAAGTGGCTACTCTGCGACGCTGAACCGTAAATAATCTGCGTGAAGTACTGCTGTATCGTTTCCACGGCGCCGGATATGAAAGAGGCCCGCCGTCTGGCGGGTCTTTTGCTCGCGGGAAAACTTGCCGCGTGCGTCCAGCTTATCCCCGGCATGGAGTCTCATTATTGCTGGAAGGGAAAGAAGGAAGCTGCGAGAGAAGTCCTCATCCTCATCAAGACCCGTGCTTCGCTTTATAAAAAGGTCGAAGGCACTCTTCTTAAAGCCCACCCCTACGAAGTCTCCGAAATCGTCTGTTTCCCCATTACGAAAGGCAGTAAATCCTATCTGGATTGGATCAGGTCGGAAACGGGCAGGGACTGATCAGATCTTGGAGGGGGAAACGGCGATGAAGACTTTGGACGGCTTCTGCCCTTCGTTCGAGATCTGGTGGGGAAGGGAAGCGTCGAAGTAGAGGGATTCCTGCGGTTTCAGAGCGATCTCATCCTGGTCCAGTCTGATCTTGATGTTGCCATCAAGCGCCCACACGAACTTTTCAACGCCGCGTTCGTACGATTCTTTCTCTGTCTTTCCGCCCCCCTGAAGTGTCAGGAGGAGAGGTGTGATCTTTTTCTTGGAACTCTCCTGGGTCAGCAGTTCGACATGAACGTCTTTCGTGTGATGGGTGACCTTGCGGGATTCCTTGTCCTGGCGTGCGATCTGCTCGTAGCGTTTATCGACGCCTGAATAGAGCTCGGCGAGTCCGATACCCAGAGCTTCGGCGACCTTCTCGTGGCATTCAACCGTTCCGATCATGGTGCCGGTCTCGATGCGGGAAAGCGTGGCCTGTGCAACGCCGGTCTTATCGGAAATCTCGACCAGGGTAAGACCTTTTGCCTTGCGAAGCGTTCTGATGCGTTGTCCCAGATTTTTGAGCATGCTTCATTATAGCTTCCGGGGGTCCTGTTTTCAACGCAAATATGCGGGAAATGCATAATTGCTTATATGCTGAAAATGAATATTAATATTGACAATAAGGAAAATCTGGGTTAATGTTTCCTCAAATCAACATAGGAGGTGTTTCCATGCTACAGAAAGTGAAGATACAGAAAGTCCTCGGAGCGTTATTGGTTGTCACGTTCCTTGCGGGAGGGTTGAGCCTGGCTGCCGCGACGAAGGTTCATGCGGCTTCCAGGGCTGCCACTCCGGCAAGCGCGCCGGTGATGGTCAATATCAACAAGGCTGGCGTCGAAGAGCTGGACAAGGTCCGGGGGATCGGACCTGCCATGGCCCGGAGGATCATTGATTTTCGCACTGCGAACGGTCCGTTCAAGAGCGTGGATGATCTTGTTCAGGTTCGCGGCATCGGTGGTTCCAAGCTTCAGAAGATCAAGGATCAGATCACCGTCTGACCTCTGCGGGTGGGGCAGACCTCCTTTGTCCCTTTCCGGCCGGGAAGTTCCCGAGGGGGCCGGGAAGGCGACAGAGGGGTTCAAAACCACAGGGGGCGGTGTTTTGTGTCCGGTGTGGACCCGGGAAAAATGGTCGGGGCGAGAGGATTTGAACCTCCGACCGCACGCACCCCAAGCGTGTGCGCTACCAGGCTGCGCTACGCCCCGGACCAAAAGCGGATAAATGCATTGCGGCAAGGGCGGAAGTATACCAGATTTTGTGTTTCGTGTCTTCAATCGTATTGGATCGCATGCGGTGAATTGTGATCGGTGGCTATCGCAGAACGAATAGTCCGGTGAATGCCGTTTGTCTGGATGGGAAAGTGAGCACGAATGTAATTGATGAACAGGAAGGGACGGGGCCAGACCAAACTCGCTCCCCAGAATGAAATGCTCGCATCGCGGCAAACCACCACCTGGTTTGGACTGTTCAATATGCTGTTTGGGTGGACAACTCTCCTCTTCGAGCCGGTCCGTGATGCCCGGGAGCGTGATAGCTGCGGCAGCGTGTGAAGGGGGATCGGAAAAAGGGTGGCTGACTCCGCGGTGAACGAGGCTGGCGGCGCTTTCCGGCTGTTCACCTTTTCCATCCCGGTCGCACCTCTTGATTTTCAAAAGATCATGTCTATGATGATGTGGTTTCTGTCACTCTTGTGTTCCTAATCTCCGGCGTGAGGTCCGGCCGTTATGATCGATGCCCATTTGCATCTTCAGCACCTTCCCCACAAGCAGGTTCTCGCGGAGATTCTTCGCAGGGCCCGGGACTACGGGCTCCGGTCGTTTTTCTGCAACGCCATCAAATTGGAGGACTGCGGGATTTTAAGCGAACTCGCTTCCGGGTACGATGTTCTGACGCCGTTCTACGGAATCCACCCCTGGATGGCGGGGGATCTCGGGGAGGGATGGGACCGTGAGATCGAAAGGTTCATCACAGAGCCCTCCTCCGGCATCGGGGAGATTGGTCTTGATCGTGTCCGGGAGACGGATTTTTCCCTGCAAAAAGCGGTCTTCCTCCGGCAAATGGAGCTTGCGGCGATTCACTGTAAGCCGGTTGTCATTCACTGCGTCCAGGCGTGGGGGGAGATGATGCCGGTCCTCCGGGAATATGCCGGCAAGGTGCGGTTCCTTATGCACGGATTCCGGGGCTCAAGGGAAATTCTGGATGAAATCATGAAGCTCGGCGGGTATGTCACGTTCTCATGGAAGCTTTTTAAGCGGAAGTACGGCGAGCCGATCGAAAAAGTGGCGGGACTGATCCGGCAGGTTCCTGCCGAGAGGCTCTTGCTTGAGACGGATTTCCCTTATATCGGGGAAAAAGTTTTTTCGACGCTGACGGCGGAACAGTATTTTGAATGCCTCGAGGAAACCTGCAGGATCGCGGCGGAACTTACGAAGATGGAAGTGAGCGAACTCAAGGAACGGGTGGAACGGAATGGAACGGCTTTTTTGCACGGAACTATTGATCGGTAAGGAAAAGGTCGCGAAGCTCCGGCATGCCTTTGTGACCGTGGTCGGGATCGGCGCGGTCGGCGGGTTTGCCACGGAAGCCCTTGCGAGGATCGGTGTCGGCCGGCTCCGTCTTGTCGATCACGATAAGGTCACAACGACCAATCTCAACCGGAACATCCTCGCGCTTGACCACACGCTTGGCGTCCCGAAAGTTGAGGCGATGAAGCAGCGGATCCACGGGATCAACCCTGCCTGCAAAGTGGAAGCGATGCAAATGTTCGCCGCCGAAGATTCCCTCGAGAAAGTTTTTTCGCAGCGTCCGGACCTTGTGGTGGACGCGATCGATGCCCTGAACCCGAAGGTCCAGGTCCTGACCTATTGTCACGCGAACAAGATCCCCGTTTTCTCTTCGATGGGTGCCGCCACCCGGACGAAGATCCACCTCGTGAAATCGGGGGACCTCTCCAAATCTCAAGGCTGTCCGCTCGCGCGGGAGGTCCGCGGCCGGTTGCGGCGGAACGGTATCAAGAAAGGGATTTTTTGTGTTTATTCCGATGAGCCGGTCCGGAAGATGCCGAAGGTCGTCAACTCGGAGGAAGATGATTATGAGCGCGGGCGCCGGCGAGCCAAGCTCGGAAGCCTTCCGACGATCCCGGCGATTTTCGGGCTGACGCTCGCTCACCATGCCGCGGAGCATCTGTGCGGCGGATTTTGAACGCGAGGGAAGGATCATGAGAAGTTCAGCTCCAGTTTCGGATCCGGCCCAGACCGCAGCGCGGTTTTTCAGAATGGCCACGATGGTCGGCTGGAGCATGATGGCGGCGGTGCTTCTCTACGGCGGGCTCGGGTTTTTTCTTGTCCGGGCGGGGAAAGTGGCCCCCTTCAGGATCGGGGACGGCACGTATCGTCTCCTTCAATGGGGGGGACTCGCAATTTCGATAGCGGTCTTTGTGGGTGCTAAGGCGGTTTCCGCGAATCTTTTGGGGCGGTTGCGGGAAAAGAATATTCTGAATGTCCGGCATCTTTATGCGATGTCGATCATGCTTTGCGGTGCGGCCGGGTTCCCCGCGATCCTCGGCCTTGTCCTCCTTTTCCTGAAAGGAAATCTTGCGGGATTTCTGCCGTTTATTCTTGTCTCGCTCGCGGAATTGGCGCTCAGCCAGCCGAAACGGACGAAATGGCGGGAACTTTCGGGACTTTCCTTCTGACCCTTCAGCCGCTCCTCCCGGGGAGATTGGGGAGCGGTAAAAAAGATTATTAGTATTTGACAAAGACCTGGGGGTCGGGCATACTTCACGGCGTAGTAAGCAAGAGGGTGAACGTTGTATTGGCCGCAAGGCAAGCACGATCCGCCTCGCGGTTTTTTTGTTTTACCCTGTTTTCCGGCGAAAGCCGGAGGGCGGGCCAGTTCCAACAGTTCGTGGTTGCTTTTGATCACGCAGGAAATTTGGTCCGGCATTTGTTACTATGGGACCGGGAAAGTCCCGGTCTCAAAATTATTTTGCAAAGGAGCAAAATCAACCATGATCCAAGGTACAGTGAAGTGGTTCAATAATTCCAAAGGCTATGGCTTCATCTCCCGTGAAGGCGGAGCGGACGTGTTCGTCCATTTTTCCGCGATCCAGGGTGATGGCTACAAGTCGCTCGAGGAAGGCCAGAAGGTCCAGTTCGAAGTGACCACCGGCCCCAAGGGTGAGCAGGCCTCGAACGTCACGAGAATCTGAACCACTTCCCGGATTTCAGAAAAGGCCCGATAGCGCAAGCCGTCGGGCCTTTTTTGTTTTCTGGATTTTCGACGGATTGGGAAAGCAGCCGGGCACTTCAGCCCGTGCGATGGGAGGGTCGGCTTGCCAAGGCTTTCCTTATTTCCTATACTACGACCTATGTTTGGAGAAATGACACCGTGACTTCGTCTCAGATATGGCTTTTGTCGAGCGTGGCCCTTTATATACTTTTCATGCTCGGGATCGGTTTTTGGACAAGCCGCCGCATCCACAATACGAAAGACTATATCGTTGCGGGCGGAAAAATGGGCTGGTGGTTTTCTCTCGGCACGATTTTTGCGACCTGGTTTGGCGCCGAAACGTGCATGGGGGCCTCCCGCACGGCCTTTGACAAGGGAATTCTCGGCGTGATCGCCGATCCGTTCGGCGCGGGGCTCTGTCTTATCCTGGCCGGTCTTTTCTTCGCGAAGACTTTCCACAACCTCAAGGCTGAAACGATCATCGATTTCTTCGAGGCGCGTTATGGCAAGAAGGTCGGCATCGCGCTCAGCTTTTTGTATATCCCCGTTTACCTTGGCTGGGTGGGAGGGCAGTTGCTCGCCTTTGGCATTATCCTGCACGCGCTGATCGGCATACCAGTTATGCCAGCCGTCCTTCTTTCCACAGCGGTCGTAGTCCTTTATACGTACTGGGGCGGAATGTGGGCGGACGCCGTGACGGACCTTTACCAGATGATCTTTGTCCTGCTCGGGCTTCTTGTCCTCTTCCCGATTCTCCTGCATGATCTCGGAGGATTTTCTTCGATCGTGAGCAGGATTCCCGCTTCCTATTTCCAGTTTTATCCGCGGCATGCGTCGGGACTAACATGGTTGAATTACATCCAGGCCTGGATGATGGTTGGGATCGGTTCTCTCCCGGCTCAGGATCTTTTTCAGAGGCTGATGGCTCCCAAAAGCGGTACGATGGCAAAATGGGCTTCCATCACCGCAGGTCTCATGTATATAGTGATCGGTCTGATCCCGGTCCTTCTCGGAATCTTTGGACGGCTTGCGATCCCCGCGAGCTCCGGGGAATCGATCCTGATCGATCTTGCCCAGAAATACCTCCCGACGCCGCTCATGGCCCTCATGGTCGGCGCCCTGTTGTCCGCGATTATGAGCTCAGCGGACAGCGCACTGCTGGCGCCCGCCGGGATCATCGGACATAATATCGTTCCCTATCTTAAGCCGGACGCGGATGACGCGTTGCAGCTAAAGTGGTGCCACTGGAGCATTCTGATCGTGGGGGTCCTTTCGCTGATTCTCGCGCTTTATTTCAGGAACATTTACGCGCTTTGCATGCACGCGTGGGGTATCCTGCTTGTGGGTGTCGCGGCGCCGATGATTGCGGGCGTCTACTGGAAACGTGCCACGAGCCAGGGGGCGGTGGCTGGCGCGGTGGGGGGCACTGGCGCATGGATCCTCGCGACCCTGTATTGGCCCGAGGGATATCCGGCCCATCTGTTTGGATTTGTGATCTCCTGCCTTACACTTGTTTCCGTGAGCCTGTTGACGGCTCCGCATTCCGAAGTCAGATCACGGAGCCGGTTCAAATAAAATTTTCGGGCTCATGAAAACCGTTTTTGACGTAAACTACCGTCTGTAACCGGTCACAGGGCTTTTAACCATTAAACGGAGGTGTCGCATGATATTCCTGTGGGTTTTTCTTGCCATTATCGTTCTGATTGTTCTCGCCGTGATCGGCATCTACAACGCGCTCGTCACGCTCCGGAACCGGTTCAAGAACGCGTTCGCGCAGATCGACGTGCAGCTGAAGCGGCGGTATGACCTCATCCCGAACCTTGTCGAGACCGCCAAAGGCTATCTCCAGCATGAGCGGGGCACGCTCGAAGCCGTCATCCAGGCCCGCAATCAGGCCGCGAGCGCGGCCGGAAAAGCGGCGGCGATGCCGGGCGACCCGCAGGCGATGGGCGATCTGAAAGCGGCTGAGGCCGGCCTGAGCGGTGTCCTCGGGAAGTTGTTCGCGCTGTCGGAAGCCTATCCCGACCTCAAGGCCAACCAGACGATGCTTTCCCTCATGGAAGAACTGACCTCGACCGAGAACAAGATCTCGTTCTCGCGCCAGGCCTACAACGATTCGGTCATGGAATATAACATCAGCCGCGAGAAATTCCCGAATGTCCTTTTTGCGGCTTCGTTCGGATTCCAGGCGGCCGCTCTCCTTGAGCTTGAGAGCGCCGAGGAGCGCGCAAAGCCCCAGGTAAAGTTCTGATCGCCCGGTTCCCGGAAGAATGAATTTTTTCGCGCGGCAGGAGAAGGCCCGAAAGCGGACCTTTCTCCTGCTGTTTTTTTATGCCCTCGCGGTGATCGGGACGATCCTTTCCGTCTATGGGGTTGCCCGTTTTTCCTGGTACCTCGTTCGCCTTTACAGCCAAAGCCGTACTTATGCGGAAATGCAGGTTCCTGTCCCATTTGATCTCTGGGACCCCCGGTTTTTTCTGGTCGTCACGGGTGTGGTATGCGTGGTCGTTCTTTTCGGGACCTGGTTCAAGATCGCGGAGCTCTCTTCCGGAGGTGTTGCGGTAGCGAAAATGCTCGGTGGGGAACAGATTCTTCCGAACACGACGGACCCCGACGAACGGAAAGTCCTGAACGTGGTTGAGGAGATGTCGATCGCATCCGGCGTTCCGGTTCCCGCGGTATTCCTCCTGAAAAAAGAGTACGGGATCAACGCGTTTGCGGCCGGGTTTTCGACGCAGGATATGGTGATCGGCGTCACGTCGGGGGCGGTGAAGCTTCTCACGCGCGACGAGCTTCAGGGAGTGATCGCGCATGAGTTCAGCCATATCTTCAACGGGGACATGCGTCTCAACATGAACCTCATGGGGTTCCTGCACGGACTTCTTTTGATCGCGCTGACCGGAAGGGTTCTGCTGGAAGGGTTGGGCCGCGGGAGGGTCCGCTCAAGCGGAAAAGGCGGGGCCGCCATCCTTGTGATAGTCGTGTTCGGATTGATGCTCATTGTGGTGGGATACATCGGGGTTTTTTTCTGCAATCTGATCAAGTCCGCTGTTTCTCGCCAGCGGGAATTCCTCGCGGATGCCTCTTCGGCCCAGTACACAAGAAATCCCTCCGGACTCGCGGGCGCTCTCAAGAAGATCGCAGGTCTTCCCGACGGTTCGTTCATCGGCCAGACCAGGGCGCAGGAAGTCAGTCATTTCTTTTTCGCCGACGGGGCTACGCTCATGGGCGAAGCACTGTTCCCGACGCACCCGCCCATCGGTCTCCGGATCAAGCTGCTGGACCCCTCCTTTGACGGGAAATACCCCGCGATCCGTTCGATCGCACCAAAAGTCCCCGAAACGAAACGGCCCGGAGCGGCGCGTCCGCTGACGGACAGGAAGATTGATGAATGGGAGCGGAAAGTCGCGCTCTTTCAGACACCGCTTGCGGTCGCCGCGGTCTCGGGAGTCCCGGCTCCGGTGGCCGATAATGTTGTTGCTTCTGTGGGGAATCCGGCCGGAGCCAATCCGGGAAAAGCCCGGTGCCTGCTTGAGGAAATGCCGAAACATCTGCGGGAGGCCGCCCTCACGCTGGACGACGCGATGGCGCTTGTGTACGGCCTTCTGATCGACCGCATGAATTCGTCGACCCGGACGCGGCAACTGGAATATCTTTCGCGCGAAGCCGATCCCGCGGTCCACCGGAAAGTGCTGCGGCTCCTTCCTGATTTTTCAAGCCTGAAGATCGAATTCTGCCTGCCGCTCATCGACCTTGCGACGCCCGCTCTCAAGACGCAGACCCGGGCGAGTTATGAAAAATTTCGTGCGAACATCGAAGCCCTGATCCATACGGATCAGACGGTTACGGTGTTCGAATTCGCGCTTGAGCGCGTGGTGCTTCACCATCTGGATTTCTTTTTCAGAAAAACGAAACGGCCCGTGCCGATCCACGCCTCGCTCGCGCCCCTGCTGCCGCAGTGTGCCGTCCTCCTTTCTTATCTGGCGGGGGCCGGGAGTGTTTCAAAAACGCTGGCGCAGAACGCCTTTATGAAAGCGGCCCGCTCACTGGCCCCGGGCGCGGCCGGGTGGACCATGATCCCGGCCGGGCAGCTATCCCATGGCAGGACCGCGAAGGCACTCGAAGATATGGCCGCGGCGTTTCCGAAGATCAAGGAACAGTTTCTCAGGGCCTGTGTGGTCTGCGTAGAGCATGACGGGCGTCTTGATATCCGGGAAATGGAACTGCTGCGCGCTTTCGCATCGGTGCTGGATTGCCCGATCCCGCCCCTCGCCTCGGCGGGAACTCACGCGTGAACCTGAAAGGCGTTTTCTAGCGGATAACCGGTTATTTTCCGGCATGGAACTCACACTCACGGTCGATGACCTCGATCGGGTCACGAAATTTCCGGATGGGGTCTCGCGGAAATCCGGCGGCGCGGGATGGAGGGGAAGATTGACGGAACGAAGGTTTGGGCCGATCCGTCCGAATCAGGCTTTATCGATCAGGGGGCTGTGCCAGGGGAAAACGGTGGGGACGGTGTCCTCGGATGAGAGTTCGATGACCAGGATTTTGTTGTCCGTGAAATAAGGGTCTCCGGTCAGATTCTTTTTGGGGTCGGTTGATTTCTCCAGCGCCACATTCTTGATAAATCCGAATCTGGATGATTTTTGTATTTCGATCAGGTCCGCAAGCAGGTAATCCCGGGCGTCGTCCAGATTCGGATCGATCTTGTGGGTCGTGAGGTACCAGGTTGTCGGTGTGAACTTCACCCCGATGTCGCGGCTGATCGTACCCACCCACGCGGGTTTTCCCTTCAGACGAATCGGGGTGTACCAGAGCCGGAGATGCAGACGCTGATTGATCGTCTGCCGGGCTTTTTGCAGCGCGAGGTCATGAGAACGACCGTTATGGTAGAGCGGGCTGACGGGCGAGTAGCGGTCCTCGTCTCCCGTGAAGAAGGCCTTGGCCATTGCGAGCCCCGAGCCCACGGTCAGGGCGCGGGTCTCTCCCCAGCCTGCCGAGGTGAAGATCGAGATCACGTCCTCAAGTTCCCCTACCACGATAAGGTTGAACGGATCGCCGTTCTTCGTCCCTTTCCTGTTGGTCGTGCAGCAGGGAAGATGGGTGAGGAGTTCCGGGAGGTCCTCGACATTGCCTTCGATGATCTTTTCCTCGGGATAGCGGTCCGCAAGGTCCTTGGTCGTGTGATCTGCCTTCATGCCGGGAATGGTTGCGATGAACGTAAAAGTGTTCCGCCCTTTTTGACCGAGAAGATCGACCGTGATGTGTTTGGTGCCCTCGTCGACCGAGGTGAACACGAAGCCGGACTCCCGGCTCTTCGGCATGATGATGTTGCTCGGCAGGGCGTTTTTCGCGAAGATCCTGTCCATTTTTTTATTAGCATAGCGGGCGGCGAAAAAATTCACCGGGATCAGCGCGAGGGCCGGGAAGAACAGGACCGCGACGACCCCGGCCTCAAGAAACTGTTTACTCTGCCGGAAATGGGCCATGAAGGCTGCCTCCTCGGAGGAGTAGTAGTTCGGGTCCATGTTGCGGGGGATGAAGACATAAGGGGTCTCGCTCTGGTTGTCGATCTCAAGCCACACGGGCTGGACCCTTTTTTTCGCGAGCGGGACGCCGAAGGCCCTTTTGCTTTCCCTGTTGCTCATGACCGCCACGGTGACCGTGACGCCGTCCTGCGTCTGTGATTGCGCGCGTTCCATGAACGGGATTTTCTCCATGGGCTCGGGTCGGTAACGGATGCAGCCCTGAAAGGAAAGGGACAGGGCCAGGACGGCTGAAAGAACGCGGATCGAAATCCCCCGAGAGCGTGACATAGGACCGCTGCCTCCCTAATTCTGAGTGGTCTTGGACTGGGCGCTGGACTATAATACGTCAGGATTCGTTTTTTCCCAAGTGTCTATCGGGTCCCGGCGGGATTTTTCCACGCGGGGGCCTCACATCTGTTCTGGTATCAACCGCGGGAGACCTTCTATGAGAAAAGCCATTTCCTTTGCCTTTATCCTCATTCTTGCCGGCTGTTCAACGGTTCCGATCACGGGACGAAAACAGCTTTCTTTCATTCCGCAAGGGCAGCTCTTGTCTCTGAGTGATGAAAGCTATAAAGATGTCCTGAGCAAATCGACGCTTTCCACCGATGCCGCCAAAACGTCGGAGGTCATGGAGGTCGGTCGTAATATCGCCTCCGCCGCCGAATCGTTTATGAGAGATAATGGCATGGAGAAGGAACTCGCCAATTACAATTGGGAGTTCAATGTCATACAGGATGACAAGATTGTGAACGCCTTTTGCATGCCGGGCGGGAAGATCGTGGTCTATACGGGCATTCTCCCCGTGACGCAGGACAAGAATGGTCTCGCGACCGTGATAAGCCACGAGGTCGCTCACGCGATCGCCAATCACGGTGGCGAACGGATGAGCCAGGAGCTCGTGGTCCAGGCGGGCGGGATGGGGATCTCCCAGCTCATGAAGTCCAGGCCCGAACAGGCGCGGCAGATCATGCAGCAAGTCTACGGCGCCGGCGCGCAATACGGCGTGCTTTTGCCTTACAGCCGGTCGCATGAGAATGAGGCTGATCATATCGGATTGATCCTGATGGCCCGCGCCGGTTATGATCCCAAGGCCGCAGTGGCGTTCTGGGAACGGATGAACAAGCTCGGCGGCGCAAAGGTGCCGGAGATTCTCTCCACGCATCCCGCGACTTCCCGCCGCATCGCGAACATCGAAAAGGAAATCCCGGAAGCGGAAAAATACTATAAAAGCTGATCCGGATCGCGGCGGCCCGGGGCGGGTCTTGCCCTGTGCCGTCCGCGCTCTGTGCGTGTCATTCGATCCAGGGGAGATTTTATGAGCGGTATTTGCGGGGTTATCTCGAAACAGGATTGCGCGGAAAAACTTTTTTACGGGATCGATTATCATTCGCATCTGGGGACCGAGTTCGGCGGCATCGCGATGATGGATGGCGAACGGTTTTCAAGGCAGATACACGAGATCGCCCAAAGCCAGTTCAAATCGAAATTCTTCGAGGACCTCCCGGGCCTGAAAGGGAACAAGGGGATCGGGGTGATCAGCGACTCGAATGAACAACCGATCTATCTCAATTCCAGGTTCGGGCCTTTCTGTATCGTGACGATGGGGCTGATCGAGAACGCCGACGCCCTCGTGGCGGAACTGCTCGCGGCCGGGCACTCGTTCGCCGAAATGAGCTCGACAGGGCCGGTCAACACGACCGAGCTCATCGCCAGGCTGATCACGCTTGGGGACGACCTTGCCGACGGCATCGAACGGATGTTTGAACGGATCGAAGGTTCCTGTTCGCTCCTGATCCTCAACAAGGACGGCATTTACGCGGCGAGGGACCGCCGGGGCTACACGCCTCTTGTGATCGGGAAGCATGCGGATACCTATGCGGTCACCTCCGAAACATCGGCGTTTCCGAACACCGACCTCAAGGTCGTGAAGTTTATGGCGCCCGGAGAGATTATCCTCGTGACCGAGAACGGTATCGCGTCGAAAAGGGAGGGAAACGCGGAGATGCAGATCTGCTCATTCCTCTGGATCTACACGGGGTTCCCGGCGTCGGATTACGAAGGGATCAATACGGAGGCCGTGCGTGAACGGTGCGGCGCGGCGTTGGCGAGGCGGGATAGGGACATCAGTGTAGACGTGGTCGCCGGCGTCCCTGATTCCGGAACGAGCCACGCCATCGGATACGCGATGGAAAGCGGCAAGCCGTTCCGCCGTCCGCTCGTGAAATATACCCCGGGATACGGACGCAGTTACACGCCGCCGATCCAACAGCAGCGGGACCTTATCGCGAAAATGAAGTTGATTCCGATCCGGGAGATCATCAACGGCAACCGGATCGCGGTCCTCGATGATTCGATTGTGCGGGGGACACAGCTCAAGAATTTTACGATCAACAAGCTCTGGGATGCCGGCGCGAAAGAGGTCCACGTGAGGCCCGCGTCTCCGCCCCTCATGTTCCCGTGCAAGTTCTGCCTCGCGACCCGCAGTATCCATGAACTGGCCGCCCGAAAGGCGATCCACAACATTGAAGGACGTGATGTCGAAGATGTCTCGGAATACATCGATTCCGGGTCGCCGAAACATCAAAAAATGGTGGATTCGATCGCCCATGACCTCGGCGCGACGACTTTGCGCTACCAGACGGTTGATGACATGGTGGAGGCGATCGGCCTGCCCAGAGAAAAACTGTGTCTTTATTGCTGGACGGGTGAGTGTCCGTCGTCGGGCAACAAGGAAAAAGGAAACGCATGCCGCGCTTCGTGCGGCAAGGATTGATCGTTCGCGCTCAAAAAGATTCCTCCGGGGAGGCCGGTTTTCCGGAGCCGGTCTCCTCTGTTAAAATCTCGCCTTTGGGTGAGTCCACCGCCTGTTAGGTTGTCCCTTTCTGTCCGCTGACGGGAGAGATCGGATGAAAAAAGAGATACGTTTCGCGTTCTTCGTGCTTGGAGTCACTTCGGTGACGGCCCAGGTCATGATTCTTCGCGAGTTCATCGCCAGTTTTTATGGGAACGAGTTTTTCCTCGGGTGGCTCCTTTTCGCCTGGCTCTTCTGGACCGCCGCCGGCAGTGGCTTGGCGGGG
>MWBI01000053.1 GCA_002068945.1 Candidatus Omnitrophica bacterium ADurb.Bin314 | reverse complement strand
CTCGATACGGCCCGCGAACTTCTTACGGACAAAATCCGCTTCTGCCCGATCACGCACAAGCGCAACGATCACAACATCCTTCGAGATGATCCCGGCATTCCGGCGCGCGATCGCTTGCTCGATCAACGCCTTGTTATACTGCGCGATATAGATACCCTTGTCAGGACTGACAGAATCAGGCACCGCGACCCCCTGCTCCCGGAGACTCATAATCAGTTCCGTCAGATGAATCTCAGCACTACGGGCGCCAGGAGCCAAAGGAACCCGCCCCTCGAATCCGGCTTCCTGCACGGCACCCGCCGCCTCCATAAGTGCGGCATTCATCGCTGATTGACGCGTCATTCCATCTTCACCGGTCATCGCGAATCGCACTTCCGAACGGGTCACCTGCTCAGAAGTACGCTGGAACGGCTTGATCTCGGCCGCCGCAGCTTTAACAATCGAGAGTCTTTCGCTCTCGTCCGCGTCGGCATATTTCTTCAGATTTGCAGAAAGAATCTCGGATTCTTTCGAAGTAACACCGGCCATCCGGAGGGCTTCTGCGACCATCTCATCCGTGACCGTCACGCTTCCATCCCCGTAAATGCGTCCCATCGCTATCTCGGAAAACGCCGCATTGCCCGGAAAAAGCTCCGGGCGAACACGTGAACGGGGCTCGATATACATCGTCCATTCACGACCTTTGACCGCAGGACGGATAAAGAGCGTCGAAGGGACGTCAAGTTCTGTCAGAAACTTCGCGACAAGGACTCCATAGCGGGCCAACATTTCTTTGGAAGCCGCGCGAACCACATAAACAGGTTCCATGGCGCCTCCAAGCTGTGTGACCGAAGCATCCGCGACCTTCATAAGAGGCTTGCGCGTAACGCCCGACGAAGCTTCCAGACGTTCCAGCCGACCGGTCTGCATAAACCCGCTCTGGAAATGCTGTGAATTCACCGATGCGCCCGCCGCCTTGCCAAGATTCATTCCAGCAAACACATCGCGGTCCCCGATAAGCTCGAGCGATTCCAGCAGAACCAGAAGCGACGACTCGTCAACAGTTTGGTTCCGGCCCGACATCGGATCGACCACGATCAAAAAGTGATTCGGATAAAGCGGCGCGTGGTTACGCTGAAAGTACACATCCGTGCCGTTAGAGCTCTTGATTTTGAACAAGGTCTGCTCGGGCCGCTTGGTGATGATCTCCCAAAAGCTCAGCTCCGACTCTGCCCGCGGCAGATCGACCGGCGTCCGGTCACAGAGAGGCTTTTGGTGTCCTTTTTCGATCTCATTCCGTGAAGGCAATGTCACATATGTAAACTGGTTGGGACCGGGGATAGTCTTCTCCCCCGCCTCCACAAAGAAGTTATATCGGTCAACCGTATTAAGGCCCTTCGGCCATTCCTCGCGAATTCTCTCAGCAAGCGACATCCGCGTTTCGGCGCGCGCGTTGGCGATCATTTGCTCAACTCGGCTGATGCGCTTCAAAAACTCACTCGGCTGAGTCTTTTCACGGACCCTGGACTTCAAGTACGGGAAGGTTTCATCCCTGTCATTTGCGCCTTCGGGTATGACAATCCCCCCGGGATTCACGACACGCTTGAAATGCTCCATCAACCCGGCAAGATCGTCGAGCCGTTCGGAGCCCTGCAGCTTGGCCGCTTCAATCAGGGACGGGAAGATCTCTTGTGCCATTGCATTACTGAGAAGACCTTGCTCGATCCGCCAATATTCATCCAGCGCCCTGTCTATCTCGGGGGATTGGCCTTTCATGGCAGAAATCGCGTCTTCCAGCTGCTTATAAGTCTCGATCGACACGGCCTCCGAAAGCCACCGATTGAAAACTTCCCGATCGGACAGCCGGTCCGGCTGATGGACGGGCGCCTCAACGGTCGCGGCAATGATCTTGACCTTGTCGAACGACCGCGAACTGCCATCCGTGAGAATCACAGATTGTGTCCGGGGATTGATCCTGTCGATCTCCCCTTCCGACAATCCTCCCCGGGTGATATTCGGCACCTCAACCCTCATGCCTTTGCCGAACACGGTCTTCGTCCCGTCCGGTGCGGTGTATTCATAGGAATCGACCAGCGTCGCCTTGATCGCGGCCGATGCGGCGTCCGCGTCCGCTTTATTGAGATAACGGAGATAACGATTTTCCAGCGACACGGGGTACTCCCAATTCCCGATCGCGAACACAACACTTTTTGTCTCTTTATCGATACGCTTGACGGTGTCTTGAGATATCTCACCGCTATAAGGGTTGACGCTGTAAAGGACAGCGCCTTCGGTCAGTTTGTTGCCTTTAGCGTCCACCGCTTCCCGCGCGGGCGTCCGCTCGGACCGAGGGACTTCGGTTTTTACCGGCGCGGCCTCGGCAAGCGTAACCGGTTCGTCCGTTTCACCGTCCATTCCAACTCTCTCTTCGGTCCAATCCGAACCGAGATCGCCATCATCGTCCCCCGAAGTTTCCGGTGGAGTGGCCGCCCGCGCGGCCGTGGCCTCAGCGACCACGGCATCATAACGTTCCTTAACCGGATCCATCGCCTTATCGTGCCTCAGCCGGGCCTCATTCCACAGGGCATCAGCACGCTGCCTGACCGCATCGGGCAGCGCTTCATCTCTTGCGATACTCACAAGCTCCTGATCCGTATCCTGAAGCTTTCCCAGAATCTCGTTATCATGCCGCAAGAGCATCTTGTCGGCACGTTCAATCCTTGTCTGCGGCGTCAATGACGCGTCATTGAGAACTCCGAGGACTTCCGAAAATAGCGCGTCATAATTCCGGACCGCGGTCTCCAATTCAGCAACGGCTTTGTCGATCTTCGCGTTCGCTGCAACAACCATCTTATCATCCGCATGATTCACCACTTCTACGCCCGAAGTTTCATCTGCACTTTCGGACTTCTTTACTTCAGCAGAAGACTTGGCAATACCGTCAATGATTGACTTAATCTTTGTGATGCGGTCAGAAACGCCCCTGGCTTTCTGCTCGGCTTTTTTAATGTTCGCTTCTATTTTTTCGGTTGAAGCCCCAAACGCAGAACCCGCGACCATCATAACAGCATTCGCTTCGTTTGCGGCCTTCGTGAGTTTGCCAACCTCGCTGTTCTTCGCGTCTTCCGCATCACCACCTTCTCCGGTAAGCCCCTTCAACATTTTATTTTGGTCGGACAGGATCGCATTCAAGGATTTCAGCACTTCAGCCAACGCTTCCGAATCTTCGGCAACCGTCCGGTCTTCGAATCTTTTCACCTTCAACTGACGTGCCTGAATCTTCGCAGCCAGTCTCTTAAGACCCTCAATCTCAACATCTACATCAGTCTTAAAATCCAGAAGCGTGGGGCCATCATACCCTAAAGCATGCCCGATAAATTCTATTAACCATATCTTCCTCTCGGGAATACCTGCAGCATTGTAATGCTGCGCCTTTTCGTTTTTTGAGTTAAGCGCATCATAGACTAACTTGATCTTCTGATTACGCACCTTTCTGTGCGGATAACCAGCAATATTCGTAATGACTCTGTTAATAAGATAATTACCCATGAAACGCTTAACCCAAACGCTTAGACTTATGATGGCCAAGAACGTCACCAAAACGCTGATCGCCGTCTGAAAGAAAAGCAGCGAGCTGATCGATCCGGGCATCAGTAGCCCGAGCCCCGTAGCGGCGTCCCCCATGCCAACAGAAGTGGCCGAGAAGAGGAGCCCTTGGCGGACATTTTCGCCAAGGAGCGAGAGAAGGCTCACGCCCCACGGAGAGAACATAAAAAAGAGAGTACCCCACAGAAGAGCATGCCCGAGGATTACCGACGCAAGCTCACCCTTCCGCATGCCCCCGAGCCATTTGATCGGTGAGTTGTCGCGGAAAACACCCGCAAAATATGCGGCATGGGAACCAAACAGGAATGCCACCAGAAGCGGATAGAATCCGACAAAGAACATCAGCCCGATATACGATGACGCGATGATACCGACAAGGGCGGCAAGCGGCAGGAACAAAATCACGGCTTTGTCCCTGTCCTGTTCATTTGATGCTTTTTCGTGATTAAACGCCGGAACATATTTACTTTTCCAAAGCGCAATCAGTAGAACCACGCCGATAATCACGCCGGACGCGATCATTGCGGGCGGCGAAAGCAGCCCCATCGCCCCAAAGCTTTTGGCCCATGCGGTCCCCATGATCAGCTGTATCGCGAGCCCCGACGCTATGCCAACACCCGCGTAAAGAGCGTGCATGTACTCGGGAAGTGACAGGAAATTTTTATACGGAGTCGTCGATTCCGCAAGATCCACCGTTTTCGACGCCACGCGCTCCCACTCCCTGAAGAATTTCTTGCCCAGACTTCTGAGTTCCTTCACCCGGCCCAAAGAAACCACGGTGACCAGGAATTCGAGCGCTGAGAAGGCCCACTGAGCGACGGCCTTCGGCAATTCAAGGAGAACATAGAACATTATCGCCGGGAAGAACCCGACAACGCGTGAAATCGTGACCAAAAGAAGCTTGACCGCGATATTCATGTCCGCGCGAAGTCCGAGAGCTGACGCAATACCACCAAAGGTCTTGTAACTCCAGGAATCATAGACTCTGATCCATGCGCCAAAGAACGGCATCATGGAAACCACGAACATGATGATCGCCGTCATAAAAAGGGCTGCGGAGGTAACGGCAATAACCAACGCTCCCGTCACGATCGCAGGAACAATTCCCATGAGCAACGAAAACATCCATATCGGATTTGAAATCAGGCCCAAGAGCGGCATATTGTCATAATGTTTCAGGATTGAGTGCCTTGCGAAGCCGTCGAAGATGAGCCTCAGGATAAAGGTCGGCAGATCGTTCGAAAAATCCCATTTGATCTTCTTCAAGAATTCGAAGAAACGGTTCTTGTCGCGATCATCATAGAGCCCGGGTTTCCCATCCGCCCGCTCGATCATGGTGGGCCTGACACCAACAAGTGGCTGAACCGTCAGCCGATCGCGGTCAGTGATCCGTTTCATGATCTCCGCGAACTGCGCGTCCGTGACATCAGGCGACAGAAGAGCTTTCCAGTTAAGCGCTCCATCGCCAAATGATCGCTGATGCAGTTTCAGCACCAGGGTCATATAGCCGATCTCAAGCAGCAGCCAAAGCCTCCCGAAAAAGCCGGCCGTTTTCAGCTGTCCCCGGCGGTTCAGGACTTTTTTCCAGGTGTCACGTATTTTTCCGATAGCAAATGTATGATCCTGTACATACTTAAGATGGTCGTAGATATTCGGCCCGCTGTAGGACACGAACTCGTCTTCCCCGTTGAAAATCTTGAAGATGTCGACCAAACGGGCATCCAGGGTGCTCTGGAGAAGGCTCATGTCCCCCACATCGCCCTTCCGGTAAGAGCTTTTCAAAGCCGCCCTGATCCTCGTGTCAGCGCCGTCAAAGAGCTGATCCACGAATTTTCCGAGGTCTGCCTCGCTCAGGTTCCCGAGCTTGAGGTTCTCCACCATCTTCTGAGAAACTTTATTTTTCGGATCCTTCAGCTGGTCTTTCAAGGTTTCAAGGAATTTCGCAAGAGCGCCTGAATCATCGAACAGGATCGTGTAATATGCACCAAGCGGCATGCCGGGAAGAGGCATCAGGAGTTCGCCGGCTACACCGGTATCAATGAGATACTTTCCAAACATGCGGAGTATCCCCTGTATCCAAGCGTCCCCGAGGACCGTATAACCGCCGGAATGGTGAACCCATATGCCAAGATCGTAGGCAAAGGTGGTTGTCGCTTCATTTCGGTATCCTGTCGCCATCTGAATCTGTTTCGCATGCGGAAACATCAGGCGGCCAACGGTCAGATAATAGAGCGAATCCGCGTTGAGCGCACTGCCGCGGTCAAGGGTCTCCGTGTACCAGGCCTTTGGCTCGGACTTAGGCTGGAGCTTTTCCATCAACGCTTTGCGCTCTTCTTGGGTCATATCGATCGACAACATCTTCCTTAGTGCCTCAGCCGCAATCAAACGCCGTTTGCCCGTGGTCTGATCCGTAATCCACCACTGGGCAAGCAATGGCCCCATCATCTTTTCAACCGTCTTGTTCAGAACCATCCGGGACTCACCACTCCGATCTTTTTCTTCGACCATCCAGTCAACAAAAGCTTCATCCTTTGTGGCAACCCCCGAAAAGAATTGTTTATTCTGCCAAGGGACATTGACAAAAACACGCTGGACGTCCTCGCCATAGTCGCGACCGAATCTTTTTTTGTAACTATCCTTGAGTGCGTTTTTCACAGCCGGAACAGTTGCAGCTTCAACCGCGTCGAACATAGCCTGCATTGCGCGACGGGCTGACGCGGAAACAAGGAGAAAGCGTCCTTGGGGACCAAAAACATATCCAAGTTCCTCGGCGAGCACAACGGGGTTGTTCTCGCCACCGATCATATTTCCGTAAACAAAGAACGGCATCATCGCACCAAGAACCATTTCGCCGGTCCCATCCTCCCCGCGGGATGTCATGGCACCCCACCGCCCGATATTCGTCGTCGGCTTCATATCATTCTCGCCATAGACGAGCTTCACATGTTCCTCGCCAAAAATCTCAACCAGAGGACGGTAGATCTGCTCATAGGCGATTTTTGCAGATTTCAGGCGCTCACCCTTGTCCTTATCATTACTCTTAACACCGAGCTTCGCATGGTTGGCATAAATCACATGGACATGCTCATCCGCGTAATTCCCGAGCAAAGAGATCAGGGAACCTGTGAAAGAATCATCCACTTCCTCGGATTTTCCGGTATCCGCGTACCAGATATTCATAGTCACCAGCGCTTTAGCACGCTTTTCATTCGTCGCAAACCCATCCACCCCCGCAACGGTGTACTCCATATCCGCGAGCGAGGCATCAGATATCTTACGGAAATGGGCCTTTTCAATTTCACGACGATGTACCTTAAGCCAGGCCAGCAGGCTTCCGCGGAACGCCTCGTTCGTGAGATCCGACTTTATCGCAGTTAATTCCGCAGCACGGGTTTCGCCCGTTAATTTACGAAAAGCCTTGACCCTCTCGATCCA
>MWBI01000052.1 GCA_002068945.1 Candidatus Omnitrophica bacterium ADurb.Bin314 | reverse complement strand
CCCCGCCAAAAGGGGCATCGGCACCGCCAGGAGTACGAGAACCGTTAAAAAAAACGCCGCTGTTTTTTTGTCTTTCATATTCCCTGCCTTTCCGCGGGGCTTCCGCCGAGTCACTTGCCGACAAAATAATATTGCACACTTCCCGGAAGGCACAGCAAAATATACGGAAGAAGCCACCGGGTCATCGTACCGCCTACGGGGATTTTTAACCAGGAAAGAAGAACCGCCGCGGGGATCAGGCGCGGAATATCCGGCGCGATCATGGATTCTTTCCATCCCGTTCTCCGAGGGCGGCAAACGCGTCAATGAGCGCGTCGATCTCTGTGGCCGTGTGAGCCGCGCTGACCGTGACGCGAAGTCGGGCTTTTCCTTTGGGAACCGTCGGATACCGGACAGCGGGGATGTAAATGCCTTTTGAGAGAAGGAACTCAAAAGCGGCGAGCGCCTTCCCCTCGTCTCCCAGGACCACGGGCAGGATAGCGGAATCGGGCGAAGCCAGCGAAAAGCCGAGCCTTGTCAGTCCTTCATGAACCTTGCGGATATTCTCCCGGAGCTTTTCCCGGATCCCGGGCTCCTCCTCCATCACTGTAAAAGCTTCCGCGGCGGCAGCGCAAAGAACCGGCGGCAGTGCCGTCGCGAAAACAAAGGGCCGCGCGAAATTGATGAGATGATCGACCAGGACCTTGTCCGCCGCGACAAAGCCCCCGAGCCCACCCGCCGCTTTTGACAGCGTTCCCATGACGAGGTCGACGCCTTCCGAAAAACCTTCCGTCGCCCCGCGGCCTTCTTTGCCGAGAACGCCCGTCCCGTGCGCGTCGTCCACGACAAGCAAGGCGCCGTACTTTTTCCGGAGCCGGATTATCTGCCCGAGGTCCGCAAGGTCGCCGTCCATGCTGAAAACACTCTCCGTCACGAGAATCTTCCTGCGGCCAGGGCATTTCTTCAGAAGATTCTCGCACTTCGCGTAGTTCCTGTGGGGGAAAACCCGGAGCTCCGCTTTCGAAAGACGGGCGCCGTCCACAAGCGAGGCATGACAGAGTTTGTCCATAATGATCGTGTCGCCTTCTTCCGCGAAGGCGGTCAGGATACCGAGATTCGCGAGGAAACCGGAACCAAAGACAAGCGCATTTTCCTTGTTCTTGAACCGGGCGATTTTTTTTTCGAGCGCTTCGTGGACATCCGTGCTCCCCGAGATCAGGCGCGCGGCGCCGGCACCAACCCCATAGCGGTCGAGGGCTTTCTTCGCGGCGCAAACCACGCGGGGATGACGACTGAGTCCGAGATAATCATTCGAGCAGAAAAGAAGGAGCTTTCTTCCCTCCCAAACAGCCCGGGTCCCGCGGTTCTCTTCAAGCGCGCGAAGTCGGCGATAGAGGTTTTTTCCTTCCAAGGCCGTCAATCCGGCCCGGACCTCCTGATATATCGAAACATTCTCCAAGACAGAATCCTCCCGCATTAAACCTTTCGCAACAAAAGCGCCATTGCCTGGCCGCCGAAGCCCATGGAAACCTTGAGGGCCATCGCGATCTTTTTCTTGCGTGCCCGAAGCGGAGTGTAATCCAGGTCGCAGGCCTCGTCTTTTTCTTCCAGATTCAGGGTCGGCGGCACGAAGCCATCCCGCATCGCCACGAGCATCGCCGCGATCTCCACCGCCCCCGTTGCGCCGAGCATATGTCCCGTCGCGGCCTTGGTCGAGCTCATGGCCATACCATAGGCGGCTTCCCCGAAAGCCTCTTTGAGCTCAGCTGTTTCATAAACATCGCCGGGTTTCGTCCCCGTCCCGTGGAGATGGACATAATCGATCTCGGCACAAGAAATGCCGGAGCGCGCCAACAACGTCTTCAAGGCCCTTGAAAGCGCGTGGTCGCCGTGATCGAACAGGATGGCGTGTTTTGAATCCTGGGCGCATGCCGCATCGAGAACCTCTCCGTAGATCCGGATGCCGCGAGCCTTCGCGCTCTCAAGCGTTTCCAGAAAAAGGACCGCCGCGCCTTCGCCGACAAGAAACCCGTCCCTTCTTTTATCGAAAGGACGTATGTCCCGTTTCGCGAGCGCCTTCATGTTGTTGTACCCCGCCAGCAGGATCGGAACAATAGAGGCGTCCGAGGCTCCCGCGAGACAATAGTCGGCGTGGCCTTCCTGCACCATGCGAAACCCCGCGGTCACTGCCGCGACACCGGTCGCGCACGCCGCCACATAACATTTCGCCGGGCCTTTGATCTTCATCCGCCGTGCGATCCACTGGTTTCCGGAATTCGGCATCGCGCTCGAATAGATGCGCGCGCCCAGAATCGCACTTGGGTGCTTCAGGAACCGGTCCCGGAAGCTATCCAGCGTGTAAACCCCTCCCTTGGAAGAGCTGATTGAAAGACCGACCGCGTAGGGGTCAACCGCGCTCATATCGAATCGCGCGTCCTGGACGGCGGATTCAGCCGCCGCAACAGCGTACTGGATAAAGGGGTCCAGGATATGCGTGCCGTATTGGTGGGGGTTGAAAGCCTTGACGCGGAAAACGGGCGGAAACCGGCATCCGAAAACATCCGAAACGGACTCCGCCTCTTTTCCCGAAACCCCGTTCCGCAGGTTCGCGGAGAATTCTTCGAGCGTGTTTCCGATGGGCGTCAACACCCCCATCCCTGTCACGACAACCCGTCGGTTTCTCATGGAAATGGGCTATTATAGCGGACGCGACTCAAAATGAAACACCTGTCCCGTGACCCCGCGCACAAGACCGGAGGAGAGATAGACCAGAAAGCCGGCAACCTCCTCCGGGTCGGAGATTGTCCGGGTCGGGCTCCTCTCCAACGCGGCCTGAAACGTTTCTTCCGGAACGTTTTCGGTCATACGCGACTTCATGAAACCGGGGTTCACGGCGTTCACAAGAACCTGTTTTTTGCCCAGTTCGCGCGCAAGGACCTTGGTCATCGCGATCAGACCGCCCTTGGCGGCCGCATAGTTCGCCGCACCGGGAAGTCCCTCCAGTCCGGCGCGGCTTACGATCATGAAAACCTTGGACGGTCTGACCTTCAATAGAAGAGGGAGCAGTTTTTGCGTGAGGTAAAAAGGCGCCTTGAGCCCGACTGCCAGAACACGGTCCCATTCGGCTTCGCTGAGACTCCCGAGGCGGGCATCCGCGGTCGCCGCGGCATTGTGGACCAGAACATCCAGGGTTTCGTGCGCGGCCAGGAACTCCTTCAGGAATACGTCCATTGACTCTGTGGACCCGAGATCCACGCGGTGTTTTCGGGCGCCCGTTTTTTCAAGGGCGAGGGCTCTCGCTTTCGATTCATGCCAGGTGAAATGGACTTCGGCGCCACGCGCGACGGCCTGCCGGACAAAGGCGCTTCCGAGTTCGCTCGTACCGCCTGTGACCAGAATCTTTTTACGGGACAGGAGGAGGTCCAAATGTTCACGCGGCCGTGACGGGCTCGCTTTTGACCGTATAACCAGCCCGCTTCAGGATCTTGAGGTCTTCGGCAACGGGATTCCCCCGTGTCGTCAAATAACCGCCCACGACGAGCCCGTTCGCCCCGCCCTTCAGGGCTTTTGCCTGATAAAAGGCCCCGAGGTTGAGCTCTTTGCCGCCCGCAAGCTTGATGTTGGCGCGCGGATGGATGAAACGGTAGATCGCGATCATTTTCAGAGCGTCAACAGGATCGATCGGCGATTGCTTTTCGAGCGGTGTGCCGGGCCGGGGGTTCAGGATATTGACGGGAAGGCAGTGCGGTTCGTGTTTTTTCAGCTCGAACGCGAGCCGGAGCCGGTCTTCCGTGCTTTCCCCAAGTCCGAAGATCCCTCCCGAACAGATCTCGACATCGTTCGTTTTGAGGAAGTCCAGGGTTTCCATGCGTTCGTCATAGGTATGTGTCGAAACGATCTTTGGGTAGAACTCGCGCGAGCATTGAAGATTATGATTGAAGCGCCGCATGCCGACCTTGCGAAGTTCCGCAATCTGCCCGGTCGTCAGGTTCCCGAGGGACCCGTCCAGGCAAAGATCCGTCTCCTCCGAAAGTATCCGGAACGTTTCCCGGACCTGTTCGAACTCCCGGTCGTTCAGAGTCTCCCCGCTCGTCACGATGCAAAAACTTTTGATACCGGCGGCTTCGCACTGTTGGGCGGCCTCGAGGATCTTTTCGGGGCTCATCAAGGGGTAGCGGCTCACGCCGGTCTCGTAGCGGGCGGATTGCGAGCAGAATTTGCAGTCTTCTCCGCAAAGATAGCTCTTGGCGTTCACGAGCGCGCAAAGATCAGGCTTCGAAGATCGGAAATGAAGGGTCAGTTCATGGGCGGAAGCGAGAATCAGATCTATCTCCTCGGGAGAGGAGACCTTCGCGAGGCGAAGGGCTTCGTCGAAAGTAACCTCGCCGCCGGCAAGGACTTTTTCTTTCATCTCCCGGACGAAAGGAACGATTGACGGATCGATGGGATCGCGAAACATCGGGAGCGCGCCGTTCTTCAGGCCTGCGCGAAAACTTCACGCGCCACGATACCGACGACTCCGAGCGCTACGGCATTCTCGCCGAACGCGGACGGGATCACTTTGACTTGTGTGGCCGCTTCCTCGACCGCCCATTCCTTGACTGTGCTCTTGACAGCGTCGAGGAGGGCCGCGCCGCAGTCTTCTATGCCGCCGCCGATCACGACAACTTCGGGGTTGAGAAGATTCACGATGAACGCGATCTTCCTTCCGAGATCCTGTCCCGCCTGCTCAGCGACCTTGATCGCCAGCGCGTCCTTTTCCTTCACCGCGCGAACAATATCCTTAAAACTGATCTTGTCGAGATCGCCTTTAACGTAATCCTTGATCAGGGAGGGCTCGCCTTTATCGAGACGCTCGCGCGCGTGACGGACCATACCGATGTCCATCTCCCAGCGTCCGAGTTGTGTCGCGATCTTTTGAGTGAAGTCCCTGGTCGCGCGCATGCTCGTGATCCCAAGCTCTCCCGCCGCGCCCGTCGCGCCGCGGTAGATCTCTTCATTGATCAGAATGCCGCAACCAACGCCTGAGAACATATAAACCATATGCCGGACATCGCGGTCGAGCCCGAGCCACTTTTCGCCGAGCACGGCCGCATTCGCGTCATTCTCGACGAACGCGGGAATGCCGAGCTTCTTTTCGAAGGTGTCCTTGATGGAGGTGCAAATCGAGATGTCCTTGTCGCCGAGGCTTTGCGGCCAGCGGATCGTGCGACCGCGCTCATCAATGATGCCGGGGACACCCACCCCGACCCCGACAATCCTGGATTTATCGATCTCCGCTTTTTGGATAATCTCCGCGGCCAGGTCCACCATCTGCTGGATGACCTGTTCCGAGTTATCCGGCAACCTCTCCCTTTTAAGCTCCGTCACCACGTTGATCTCGAGATCAACGAGCACGCCGACCATGCTCATCATATTGAGACCGACGCCGACGATATAACCGGCCTTGGGATTGAGCTCGACCAGGACGGGTTTACGCCCGCCCGTCGACTCATCCAGATCGCCCTCCACCACGAGCCCCTTCTTGATGTAATGGTTCACGTAGTTGGAGACCGTGACGATGTTTAATTCTGTGAGCTTGGAAATATCGGTCCGGGAGATCGGTCCGTTCTTGCGCACCACCTCGAGAATCGCGAGATTTTTTCGTTCCTTGTCCGTCAGAACCCGGTCTTTGAGCATTTGCCTGATTATCATGTTTGGCGGCCTCCGTTTTGAAAAACGACTCTCTTCGTAACATCAGTCTTTATTGCTATATAAGTCCGACATCGCACACTCATTTTAACTCCAAACAATGCTTTTTCAAATCATTGTTTGAGCGGCATTTGTCGCGGGGCTTAAAAGAACTTTTCCCCTTCCAGGACCTTTTTGGCCTTTTGGGCGATGGGGTCCTTCATAAAATAGTTCTGGATAGCTCCTTTCCTGAGGTAGTTCGCGATCGCGAGAAGGCTCATCCCCTGATCCAGCGCCAGATATTGATACGTGACCTGCCCGTTCCGGAGATTAATGCTGTCATAAAAACCGTATTCGCCGTAAACATCATATTCCTGGAGCATTTTTCTGAGGTTTTTCACGGCATCCGACGGAAGGGTTTCCAGCGCGAGAAAACTGACGTAAGGGGCGATAACGCTTTTGTCCGGATAGCCCTTCGCTCCCAGCTTCCGGATACCGTATTCCCCATAAATCCACTTCCGGCCGCTTGCAAGGGCTGCCGGCGAAATCCCCCAGACCGGATACCCTTTTTCTTCAAGGGCATAATCCCGGTGGATCTCGGTAGCGATCCTGTTGTTTGGCTTGAAGCTTTGAGGCGCAAGCCTGCCCTCCGGAATAACGAGCGTGGGCATAAGAAATTCAAAAAGAGACCCGCCCCAGCTCGGAACAATCTTTTTGGAATCCACAACGTAATGGCCCTGGAAATACCCCACGCCTTCCCGCGCCTCCCAGGTTCCCACGGGTTTTTGTGTCTGCCAAACCCAGGCTTCCGGCGCCGTTCGGAACAGATACCACCAATGATCTTCGGGAAGGTCCCCCTTTCCGATCCCGATAAAACTCATGGTTCGCGCCTCGGTCACGAGCATCCCATAATGATATGGGGTCAGCCCCTTGCGCTTCATGTCATAGCCAATCGCTATGTGACTTGTGTCAGGGTCCAGGAACTCCCCGAAATTCATCTCATCCAGAATCTTTCCGGATTCCCGGGCGACATGCCCCGGGAACGCCTGACGCGCCACGATCATCGCCGCCGCAAGCCACGCGTTATCAACGCTGGAAACGAACTCTCGCGACACGGAAAGCTTGTTCGTTTCATAGAAATTGTAGAAAAATCCATTCCACCGCTTGAGTTTTTGGAGGACATCCAGGATTTCCCCGACGCGTTTTTCCGCTTCGGGTTTTTTGATGTACCCGAGCTCAAGCGCGGCAACCGTTCCCATAAGGTCCATGGCTATGTTTGTTGGCGACGTGTAAACGCCCGCCATCGGAGAATCCCCCACTTTCACGTGATCGAGAACCAGGTTGCTGTTCTTGTCGGCCGCTTCATTGAAAAAACGCCAGGTGCTCCGGCCGATCAAGTCGAGAAATTTGTCGTCGTTCCTGGTTGCCAACAATTGCTTCTTTCCTTCATAGTCCTTCACAACCCTGGGAAAACCCTTGAGGTTGTCGAGTACGCTCTCGAATCCCACTTTGTTGTTTCCGAAGAAGGCAATCTCGTCGAGCCAAAGTGACGCGCGGGATCTTTTTCCGCGCCCGATCGCGGTGAATGCGATCCGGGACAGCTGGTCGAAATCGAGCCCCTTGAAGAATTCCACGGGGAGCACCGCGTCTTTCCATTGCCCCGCGTCCACGCAAGCGTCCGTGATATCGCGGGTCACCGACCGGCCGGTCCAGTCGGTGAGGCTGACCCGGATCCGTCCTTCAAACTTTGTTTTTGCTTTGGGTTCAAGGCGGCACTTGATGGCCAAAAAACGCGCCTGGCTCATATCGAGTCTTTCGAGCGAGGTATAAAGCGCGAACTGCTGCCGGTCCTTCATATCAAAATCCATCTTGAGGGAGTGCCCCGGCCGAAGGCCGCGCGCGTCCTCTTTGGCGAGCTCCATGGTGACTTCGCCGGCCTTGGCGTTCTCGAGCCGCCAATAGCTGTTGAGACGGCTCTTCCATTCCTTGCCGTTGAAATCGTCGACCACGCAGAATCGGGGAGATGTGAGAAGGGACTTGTTCGGAGGAAGGGATTGATAAATCTGGGGGGCATCAAACTGGACCACATCGTCGATCCCGCCCCGGGCGTCATTGGCCCTGGCCGCAAGCGGGTCCGCCGGTTTCTTGGCTTCGGCCGCAATCGCTGTCCCGACACAGGAGAGACACACCAGAGCAAAAAAAACGTTCCTCAGGACCATCGCAGCTCCTGAAGAACGCTTTCTTCGCGATCTCATGAATGCGCTCCGCTAGCCGAGCGTGACTTCCACCCGGTGGCTTTGTCCGTCCCGGAAATCAGGGATCAGCGTGCCAGGTTGTTTCTTGCCGTCGACGATCAGCTCCTTAACGCCTTGGCCTTTTCCGCCATTCTTGACCTCAATCATGTAGGTCGTCCCGCGGAAGAGGCGTTTCATCCTGTAGCCCGGCCATCGCTTCGGGATCACAGGATCGACGATCAGACCTTTGGCCGTCGGACGAATGCCGAGCAACCAGTTCAGCGCGACCACGGCATACCAGGCGCCGGAACCGGTGTACCAGGTCCAGCCACCGCGGCCATTGTTCGGAGAATCCGGGCCATCAACGTTGCCGGGCGTCACATACGGTTCCGCGAAATAAAGGTCCGGGTCGAGCCCGCGGAGGATCGGGTTGAAACTTTTGTAGACCTGATAGGCCTTTTCGCCGTCCCGCATCATCGCTTCGGCCTGAATCGCCCAGGTGCCGGCATGCGTGTAAAGCCCGCCGTTTTCGCGGACGGAGGGCGCGTAGCGCGTAATGTAGCCGATCGTGGGGTCGGTCTTGTTGTAGCCCGGCGTTAACAGCAGCGGCCCGTATTTCTTGTAAAGCCACTTCGCGGCCGAGTTCATCGCGACCCGGGACCGCTCTTTGTCCGACACGCCCGTGATCACGGCCCACGTCTGGCAGTTCAGGAATATCTTTCCTGTTTCGCAGGAGCGACTGCCAAGCGGGCGTCCGTCATCGCGCGTTGCGCCGAGGTACCACTCGCCGTCCCAGCCGTCTTTGTTGAGCGCTTCTTTCAGCGCCTCGGCGCGGTGAAGGTATTTTTTGGCTTTCGTCTTGTCGCCGCGCTCCTTCATGATCGGAGCGATCCGGTTCAGGATGCCATAAAGGAAATGCCCGAGCCAGATCGACTCGCCTTTCCACTTGATACCGACGTGGCTCAACCCGTCGTTCCAGTCGCACTCGCCGATCAGCGGGAGCCCGCGCGGCGAAAAACGCGTCAGCGCCTTATCGATCGCGCGAAGCAGATGATCGTAAAGGGAGCCCGATGTGACCCTCTTCGCCGGGTCCTTGGGATCCGGGAGAAAATTCACGTCGATATCGAGGATCGCGCGGTCGTCGGTCTCGTCAAGATAGTTCAGCGTGATAAAATCGAGCCACAACAGATCGTCCGAACACTGCGTGATCGCCCCGATGTTGGTCCCGTGGTGCCACCAGTGATATACCGTTCCGTCCGGGAACTGCTGTTCGGCGTGCAGGAGAATCTGTTTTTTCGCCAGCTCGGGACGTGTTGCGAAGAAAATCTGGCAGTCCTGGAGCTGGTCGCGGAAGCCGTATCCGCCGCTCGATTGATAGTAGGCGCATTTTCCCCAGAGCCTCGCCGAGATCGCCTGGTACTTGAGCCATGTGTTCGTCATGAAGTTCATCGCCTCGTCCGGCGTTTCCACTTCGGTCGCGTGAACGAAGGAGTCCCAAAGCGCCCGGACCCTGGCGAGTTCCCGGTCCGCGTTCTTCGGGTCCTGATATTTCTTGATGATGCGCACGGCTTCATCGCGGGTCTTGGTCGAGCCGAGCGTGAAGATCACCGTTTGGGACTGCTTCGGAGCCAGATCGACATCGACCTGAAGACTCGCGGATGCATCTCCCCACTTTCCCTCGGAGTTGCGGCATTTGCCTTCCACGACCGCGGAGGGGGCGCTTTGTTCGCCGTATCGGCCGAGAAATGATTCTTTGTCGCCGTCAAAGGCAACGGGCTTCGGGAACGAACTGTGAAATCCCTGCAGCGGTTTTTCGGTCATGCCCGTCGAGATGAAACCGGGAACGAGCGGCGCACGCTTCAGGCCGTGCAGGCATCCGTTCTTCCGGTCGCTCCAGACTTCGATAAAGGTTTTGTGGAACTCGCGATGGGTGTCCCCGGCATTGCCAAGACACCAGTCAAAATAAGTAAAAAGGCTGAGGCGGCGTTTTTTGGCCGTCTCGTTCGTCAGAACAACCTTCCAAACCTCGACCGGATCCTCGACATCGACAAAGATTGTCTTCTCGAAACGGATTCCGTTCAGCCCGGTCGTTGTCACGGTATATCCCTGTCCGTGACGGACTTCGAAAAAGTCGTATTTCGGCATGCAGGGTTTCCATGTTCCCGACCAGTATTTACCGCTGTCCTTGTCGCGGAGATAGATGTACTTTCCCCAGTTGTCACGGATGAGATCCTGGTCCCAGCGCGTGATGCGCGAAAGGTTCGAGTTGTCGCGCCAGGAAAAACCGGAGCCGGTCTGTGTTTCGATCGTCCCGTAATCGCCGTTGGAGATCACGTTGACCCATGGTCGCGGCGTGTCGGGCCGCGTGATTACGTACTCCCGGCCGTCCGGCGTAAAGTAACCGTATTTCGAAGCGAATTTCTTGCCGGTCGTCGCGGAAGTTTTCGCTTTCATTTTCGTTTTGATTTTTTTTGTGCCGGTCTTGCTCATGGTGGGACGATCGCTCCTTTGGGATTTCGGAAGAAAACGTCTTATCTTTTCAGCGTCGCATTGATCTCCGCGGCCACTTCCTTGATAACTTCTTCCGCGCGTTTCTTGCCGTTGAAAACAAGCTCGAGCCTGGGCTTGAGGATCTTCTCCTCAATCTCACGCCATTGCGGATGGAGGGGGCTGAAAACCACATGCCGGACCGCCTCGTTCAGCATTTTCTTGTTCGCGGGAGGTTGGGGATCGTTGGCAAAGGCATCGCCTTTGGCGACCTCGATGCGCGCGGGCTGGGAAAGTCCCCGTTTCGCAAAAAGCTCCTGCCCCTTTGGACCGGTAAGCGCCTTGATCACTTCCCACGCTTCTTTTTTATGTTTGGAGGATTTCAGAATGCAGTAGCCCGTTCCCCCCGTCCCGAACGCGCGGACGCCCGCCGCGTTCTTCGGGAACATTACGACGTCCCAGCTGATGTTGTAATTGCGAAAAAGCGGCGTCTCCCAGATTCCGGAAAGAAACATCGCGACGCGGTCGTTGGCAAACATCCGGTCCGCCCCCATACCGAAGTTCATGAACGCCATCGGAGTCGGCATAACGCCGTAAAGATTGCTCATGTCAGAGTAGAACTGTAATCCCTCGATGGTCTTCGGATCATCGAGCATCGTCCGCGTCGGATTCTTGACGTCGTCGACCAGGGCCCCGCCGTTCCCGTAAATGAAGTTCTGCCACGCCCATCCGTAGAAACCATACTGCGTCACACGGCCCGATTCGTCTTTTTGGGTCAGATCGCGCGCGATCCGCAGAAGGTCATTCCAGGTCCAGTCGTCCGTCGGATAAGGAAGCCCCGCGGCATCGAAGAGTTTCTTGTTGTAATAGACACACGCAAACGGCGCGATGTCTCTCGGCAGGGCCATCAGTTTTCCGTCGTAGGTGAAGCGGTCTATGATCTGCGGAAAAAAATCGTCTTTGCGAAAACCGGAAGGGTCCTGATCAACATACGGCGTCAGATCCTCAAGAACTCCCTTGGAGGCGAAAGTCACGAAGTAGTCCACTTCGGTCGCGATGATGTCGGGCGCGGCGCCTCCGGCGATGCGCGTCAGTATCTTGCTTGTATAGCCGGTATAGGGGGTATGCTCAAAAACAACCTTGATCTCGGGGTGTTCCTTCTGCCAGTCGGAAAGCGCCTGGGTGATGATATCGATCTCTTCCGGAGTCCCCCAGAAGCTGACCTTGACCCCGGTTTTTCCGTCGTTCCTGGGGCCGGCTCCGCACCCGGAAAAAACAAAGCTTGTTAAAAGAACGGAATAAACGAATAAACGCATCACCCATTTTATTTTCATTGTGGTGATCCCTTTGCTGAAGGGTTATCTGTTTTCGTTCGACGCCCGCTTGTGCACAGGAAAGTCCCAAGAAGCGCGTGGATTATAGCACGCGACCTTTCGAAGTCAACGGCTTGCCTTTTGCTTGTCCAGCCAAAATAGAAATGTCCGGTTTTCAGGTTGTAGGTGAGTCGGCGTGTATCACATGAATCCCGAGATCCTCGGCCGCGCGCTGAAACTGGCTCTTCGCTCTCCGGCCGGCTAACTCGTCTTCGATCGTTTGCCGTTTCGGAAAATGGCAGGTCATGTGCTTATCCAAATACAACGACGCGAGTATGCCATAACGCTCTATATATCATATCCTCTTAACGACCCCATTGCAGGCAAGGATATTCCCCTTGATAAAGATCCAGGACCCGGGTTTTGAACAGAACAGGACATTATCATTTCGGGATTACATTTCCAGCCTCTCGGCTTATACCTGTCGCTTGATAACCGCGCCGTAGCTGGATAGTCCCGTTTTAATTCGGATCGGAGATGAGGTGGTTGCTGTAGTCAATGGCCGCACCGGACTGGTCGAATTGGCCGGCCGCAGGAGGTGCGGCACCCCACCAGTTATGCTGTGCGGTTATGGCGCCTACCGTCTTGTTCTGGAAGTCGCAAATGGTGTTTCCGTATATTGAGTTATTGCCTATGGAGCCGAGTGCCCCGCCTCCGAAGTCCGCGGCCAAGGCTAACGTATAGCCGGCACTGCCCGCTATAACACCGTAGCCGCCGGAGGCAAATACGTTATTGTAAAAGGATCCGGTAAAGCTTGAGGCAGTCTGGGACCAGATCCCAAGATTTTCCACTGTGCTGCCGGTTACATTGTTGTTATAAACGGTGGCTGTGATGGACGATGAATTTTTTAAGTAAAAGTTAATGCCATACTTATTCCCTGTTACCGTATTATTCGCAATTGTTGTCGTTACAAGGTTGGCGCTGTCCGAACGCATCCAGATGGCTTCTCCACCATTGTTTGTAACAGTGTTATTAGATATGACAAGATCGCTTACAACAGCGGAGGTTCCGGGAATATAGACCTGGATCCCTTTTGTTTTATTACCGGTAGTCGTATTGTAAGAGATATCGGCAAAGTCGATGGAAGTATTGCCGGCTAGATAAAGATAAACTCCGGAACCGTTGACGCTATTATTATAAATATTATTTCTTACGCGCAAATCCTTTATGGATGAATTATCACTTAAAGCAACAACCGCACCATGGCTCTTGTTATTCGATGACACATTATCCGTTATGTAGACGCTCTCTATCACAGAATTGTTGTATGGATAAACGCTTATGCCGGCAAAACCCGTATTATTTGACATGTCATTACCGGAGATCCGAATAGATCCGGTGGCGTTGGTCTTAAAATCAGCCATTATGCCGCGCGCATTGCCCGTAGAGGTGTTACCGTCTACGTGAAAAACGGCATTGGCATTGTCATCGGCCAGCAGGTATATGCCATGACTGGTATTGCCGGTCATGGAATTACCGGATATCGCGTAAGTCCCTGCGGTCGTCCCGCCTATGTCCAGATGAACACCTTCGCCGGTGTTCCCGGTTATGGTGTTATGCCGGATAGTTGTGTTTTGGATGTCGATGCCGTATATGCCCCTGGATCCGTTCTGTATCGTAAATCCCATCACGGTGTTGTTATTGGCAAGGGTCATCACGTCGGCGCCGGAACCGTCCACAACCGGAGCGCCGGTCGTGGGTATCCCCGCAAACCCTCCGCTATGACCGGCTCCCCACAAAGTAACGTTATTTGCGAGAGTGACAGTCTCCGCGTAAATTGCATTGCCCTCTTTTACATATACCCACTTGTCTCCCACAGCGTTATTGACGCCGGCCTGGATGGTGGTGTAGGGCCTCTCCAGGGAACCGTCGGAGACGCCCGTATAGGAGTTATCGACATACGTCAGATCATGCACTTTTGTCTCTTCGATCGGTGCGACGGACTTCCCGGTCGTGACATCAATATCCCTCACCACGCGGTCAACCATGCGCTCCCTCAACGGACGGACGCCTTTCTGGTATTTGAAGTATTTGCCGAATCCGTCAAACAAAGCGTTCACCTTGAACACATTGATCGTCTCAAGAGGTATCGTGATAAAACCGCCCACGAAACAGTCCGTGCCATTGTGGTTATCCCTCTTGAGCTCGACCTCGAAGGTCAGCGCACGAATGGGACGGAGCTCGACGCGGCCCTTGATGCCGGACATGTTCTTGCTGAGTTCCGGAAAATAATGGTAGCCCCCCAAAAATGCTCGGGTCTCTACAAACTCAGAAACCACGGGAAGAAGCATGCCCGCCTCATAATCCAGGCCCCGCAGCGCTTCTTCATAGGTCGGCGTCGTCATTTTGACCAGACTGCGGGACCGGAATCCATAACTCGTGTCTTCCGAAACAAGCTTTTTGTCGGAAATGGGAAAATAAAAATTGGCCCTCGCATCCACCCACTTCGTGAGACCCTCCAGACCGAATCCCAGCTGGTGATGCCGGACCTTGTTCTCGGTATACCGGGTATCATAGAAAAAATTGCCCCCGGCAATAAACTCCTCATCGAATAAAAGTCCTCTCGCGCCTATCCCGATGTTCTGCTCATTGGAGCCGTGAGGACCTATTACGGTCTTTGAATCCGCAAAAAACAAACTGTCGGTGGTGCCCGCCACGGGGATCAGGTTATCGATATACGTCAAAAAACGACCGTCACCGCCTCTTACCCCGGGCATCACCTGGGCGGGCCACTCTTGGGGGGCTTCCAGAAACCAGAACTCCCCGGACCCTTCAACGCCTCCGGCGGCAGGACTATGTGATGAGGCGTTGGCAAACAGCATTCCGGAAAAAAAACGGAAAAAAACAAAAACCAGAAATACACAACAAAAAAAGAACTTTTTCATGTCACCTCACAGAACCGCCGGACGCCGCTATGGCTCCCGGAACAAAGTATCGGGAAATCTCAATTTCTATCGTCGCTTTCCGGTTTTCCTTGACCGACATCCCAGGACGCGGTTCTAACCTCGCGGGAGATTGATTTTTTGGAGAATGCGGTCCAGGTCATCAAGGGACGCGTAATGTATTTCAATGCGCCCTTCCCTCTGATTTTTTTTGGGATATATTTTTGTTTGAGCGCCGAG
>MWBI01000051.1 GCA_002068945.1 Candidatus Omnitrophica bacterium ADurb.Bin314 | reverse complement strand
GGGCGGGTTTTGTTCGTTGGACTGATCCTTGCGTGCGTCGCGCCGCCGCTCGCGAAGATCATCCGTTGGGACTGGCTCATGTCGCGTCCTGACACGAGGACACTTGCGATGGAATGGATCGAGGCGAATATCCCCGCCGGTTCAAAGATCGCCATCGACAGGGAATTCCATACGCCCAGACTGAGGTTTTCAAGGGATCAGCTTCTGGAAAAGCTCAAAAAAGCTTCGGGTCCCCAAAACCGCCGGATCCGGGCCTATCTCGACGATCCCGTCCTGCCCGCTTATGAACTGCATTTCACGGCGGACAATCTTTTCGCCGCCCGGTTCCTGTTCGCGGAACCCGCGATCCTCCGCGATCCTGGTGCCCTGAAAGAAGCGGGAATCCGGTATGTCGTCACAACGCCGGCCGGCCGGGCTCCAGATCCGTTTATGAAGACATTGGAGGAGGAGGGCCATCTTTTGGCAAGCTTCAGCCCTTTTTCCGATGGCAGCGGGGATAGCGTTTATGATGACTGGATTCTGACCGGAGGGCCATTTCTCTGGAGAGATATCTTTGCCCGGAAAAGGAACGGTTATCCGATCCTGATCTACAACCTTCCCCAGGACAAAGGAAGCCCAATCCAGATTCTTTCCTCCTCAGAATGACGACCCCGGCGGTTTCTTCGGGGCCGCGGATCAGACGGGAATATCAGTCTCGCGCTGAAGCCGCGCTCATGTTATTGAGTATAGGCGTGGTCCCTGATTTTATTCGGGTTTCAGGAAGGGCGTGTTTGAGGCGGGCTGATACTTCCTTGTTTTCCGGAGCCATCCGAATTTGATCGAATCCCAAAGCGCCGCACCCATGATCTTCATGTTGAGGGAGGATTTTCCCCACTGCCGGCCACGGTGATTGGAGGGTATCTCCTTGATCCTGAATCCAAGATCGATCGCTTTGACGATGATCTCAGGCAATACAAAGAGGGAATCCGAGCCCAGTTCGATCTTTTCGAACACCTTTCGGCTCCAGGCCTGCGACCAGTTGTAGTCGTTGATCCGGACCTTGTAGAGCCAGTTCAGGAAAAAAATATAGATCACGGAAAGGAAGAACCGGAAAAGCTGGTAGGCGTTGCGTTGCCAGCGGACCCCCAGAATCACATCGGCATCGCCCTTCCGGAGAATCTCGACAAAGTTCGGAATCTCGGTCGAATCGAACTCCTCATCCGCGCCGATATACATCATGTATCGGCCGCGCGCCGCGAGAAGACCGTCTTTCAGGGAGCGGTTGTAGCCCTGGTTCTTCTCGTGAACGATGAGCCGGGTGTTCGGGTATTTCGGGGTTTCCGCCTTCAGCACTTCAAGTGTGCGATCACGGGACCCGTCTTCGACAAGGACCACTTCCCAAGCCCATTCCGGATGCCGGTTCAGGACATCGAAGAGGTTGGCGAGCATCCTGGCGATGTTCTGCTCCTCGTTGTAGATGGGGGTGATGAAGGTGATGAACGGTTTTGATTCCATGCCGTAAGACTAATGGTTAAAACGGGTAATGTCAATTGCGCCGTTGATGGTTTTCTGATAGCCTAAAGCTTTTCCGCCGGGATTTCCCGGAAAGATTCATCATGTTGGTCGCCATCGACGCCTCTCAGGAGATGCGAAGACAAAAGTTGATCTTATGAAGAAAAACATCATCCTGCTTCTTGTCACCTTGGCCGTTATGCTCGGGATCGCGGAATTCGTCCTTCGCGTTGTCGGGGTCGACCGGATTAAATTTCAAACGTCGCTTCCCCGAATCAGCTGGGTCAATGTGCCAGAAAATGTCTGGGTCGAGCATCACCCCGCGCTGGGCTGGTACTCCCAGAAAAACAAAACGGCTTTGCTGGATAATCCGAATTTTCCGCAGGTCATCGTCCACACGAATCCGGACGGCTTCAGGGGAAGCCGTACCTATCTTTCCGGTAAACCGGCCGGGACCATCCGTATCGCGGCGCTCGGCGACAGCTTTGTTTTCGGTTTCGGTGTCGAGGATGGCCAGGCTTTTCCCGCGCTTTTAGAGTCAGGTGATCTGCACCGGGAGGTCCTGAACCTCGGGGTGCCGGGATACGGGATCGACCAGATTTATCTTTCATATCGCGAGATCGCAAAGCGGTTCCATCCCGACATTGTCCTGATCGGGGTTTTCCCGGAGGATTTCTGGCGGGCCACCCGTTCGTTCGCGGATTCGGGGCACGTCAAACCGTATTTCACTCTCAGTTCGGGAGAAAAGCTGGCCCTTCACAATGTTCCGGTTCCGCCGCCTTTTTCCTTGAATACAAACCAGTACCCGCCGCTGATTGAGCAAAATCCGATCCAAAAACTTCTGAACAAAAGTGTCCTGTACCGGCTTGCGAAACGGCCCCTTGTGAAGCTCATGAAGAACATGCGCCTGATCGACCCGGATACTTCGGAAGAGTGGATCCTCGGCCGCGCGATCCTCCGGGCACTTATTGGTGAGGTACGGAAAGACGGAGCGCTCCCGATCCTGGTTCTAATGCCGCCCCGGGACTGGGCGCAGGGCACCCGGAAACCCTCCCTTGAACGTTCGATCCTCCGCTTTGCCAACCGGGAAAAGATCGACCTGATCAACTTGCACCCGCCCTTTGCGGATGCGGTCACGCGGGAGGGACTGGAAGCTTATTACATCAAAAACGATTGGCACTGGACCCCTCGGGGGCACGCGCTTGCCGCGCGAACGATCGAAGATTATTTCAACCGGAAAGGATAGCGTTTTGACCGTGATATCGTTGCGTAATCAGTTGAAGCTTCTCGTGACCGGTGCTTTTTTTGTTTTCGCGCCGCATTGGGCTCCGCATATCCAGCAGGTCTGGGGCCGCAATCTTTTTGTCACACCTGACGCTTTGACTCTTCTTGGTGCCACGATCCTCGTTTCCCTGCTTGGCTATTATCTTCTTCCTGCTTTTTCCGTCGCCCATGCGACCTCCGGGGTTAAAGACAATCTCCAACCCCGGAGGTTTAATTGGGCCAGATGCCTTGCGGTAGTCTTCGGTCTGTTGTCTCTGGTCTACGTCCTGTATTTAGTCAACCAGCGCATTCTGCATTCTTTTCTAAGCTCCGCGGACGAACACTCTTGTTATTTCCTCGCCGAATGCCTGCGCCGCGGCAAGCTTTATGTTGACATCCCGCCCCTCGCGGATTTCTTTCAAGTGGTCCATGTCGGCATGAAAGGCGGGAAGTGGTTCAGCGTTTATCCTCCCGGCTGGCCCGCGATCTGGGCCGCAGGGATTCATTTCAACATTGCGGACTGGCTTAATCCTGTCATGAGCGCTTTGGCGATTCTCTTCTTTTATCTTGCGGGGATTCGTTTATTCGCTCCGGGGGTTGTCGCCTGCGGCCTGCTGGTTTGCGCTCTCAGCCCATTTTTTATGTTTACGGCCGCGTCTTATTTTTCGCACGGAACCTGTCTTCTCTGTATCAGTATATTCCTCTACGCGTTTCTCCGGTGGCGGGAACATTATGACAAGGGAAACGATCCGGTTGGGTGGGCCGCGCTTTGCGGTTTCGCCGTCGGTTACGGCCTGATGACGCGCTATTTAACGATGGCGGCTATT
>MWBI01000050.1 GCA_002068945.1 Candidatus Omnitrophica bacterium ADurb.Bin314 | reverse complement strand
CCTTGACTCTCGCGGCCGAGCCCGCCGGGAATCCGCTCCCCGGGTATCAGGATGTGAAACCGATGGTGTTCTGCGGTCTCTATCCGATCAACGCGAAGGATTTCTCGCTTTTGCGTGATGCGCTCGCCAAGCTCCGCCTGAATGATTCCTCGTTCGCCTACGAACCCGAAACATCGGCTTCGCTCGGATTCGGTTACCGTTGCGGGTTCCTTGGATTGCTGCACATGGATATCATCAAGGAACGGCTCGAGCGCGAATTCAGGCTTGAATTGATCATCACGGCGCCGAGCGTGGTCTATCAGGTCTTCACGAAGAAAGGGGAGATCATCGAGCTCGACAATCCGACGAAACTGCCGCATCCGACGATGATCGAAACGATCGACGAACCCTATATCCGGGCCCATGTGATGGTGCCTGCCGATGCGCTCGGCAACGTGATGCAGCTTTGTCAGGACCGTCGCGGTATCTACAGGAGCACCGAGTATCTCGATCCGACGCGCGCGATCCTGACCTACGAGATTCCGTTCTCGGAGGTCGTTATGGATTTCTATGATAAGATCAAGTCGATGACGGCCGGCTACGGCTCGCTCAATTATGAGTTCATCGGTCACAAGCCGTCGGAGCTCGTGAAGCTGGATATCCTCATCAATGGGGAACCGGTTGACGCGCTTTCCTCGATCACGTGCAAGGAAAAGGCGTATCAACGAGGGAGGGCGCTCGTCGAGAAGCTCAAGGATGTCATCCCGCGGCAGATGTTCGAGGTGGTCATTCAGGCCGCGGTTGGCGCCAAGATCATCGCGCGTGATTCGATCAGCGCGATGAAAAAGAACGTTACCGCAAAATGCTACGGCGGCGATATCACCCGGAAACGCAAACTCTGGGAACGCCAAAAAGAAGGGAAAAAGCGGATGAAGAAGATCGGGCGGGTTGATCTGCCCCAAGAAGCCTTCATCAGCGTTCTGAAGGTGGAGTGATTATGAGAATCTGGATTCTTTGGACCGTGGTTGCGGTCGTGCTGGCAGTTCATTATCGCGAAAAGATTCTCGCCGATATCGCATTCGCGAAAAAAGAACCCCGGAAGTGGGCTTTCCAGAAGTGGAAGGATTGGGGTGAGCCGCTTCTGATCGCGGCGATCCTCGCGATCCTGATCCGAACGTTCATCATCGGCCCCTACAAGATCCCGTCGGGCTCCATGATCCCGACCTTTATCGAAGAGGACAAGATCTTCGTGGACAAGATCTCTTACCGTTTCCACGAACCGGCGCGCGGCGACATCATCGTTTTTAAATATCCGCTTGACCGGAAGAAGGATTTTGTGAAGCGTCTCGCCGGTTTACCGGGTGATACGGTCGAGATTCGCAACGGGGTCCTGATTATCAACGGAATCCCGCAGGAAACCCCGCCGTTCGGCAAGAACCGCTATTACAACGTCGAGGACTGGGAATACGGGAAATCGGGCCATGCCATCAAGGTGCCCGAGGGTTATTATTTTACGCTGGGTGACAATTCGGCCCATTCGGCGGATAGCCGCCAGTGGGGGTTTGTGCCCCGGAAAGATATCATCGGGAAGGCCGTTGTGATCTGGTGGCCTCCGAAGCGTATCCGGCTCGCAAAATAGTGTTTTGCGGTAAAAAAAACAGTTTTTTCCCCGAAATCCGTTAAGTCTTGCCGATGGTTTGCCGTTAATCCTTCCGCGGAGGATTTGATATGCAAACCGAGTTGTTCGAAATGTCCATGCCGGTAACGGAAGAAGCTGAATCGTCGGTCGAAAAGCAGAACGTCCTCGAGAAAACGTTTATCTCCCTAAGGCTCGATCAGACGATCGGCATTGTTCTCGTTCTGCTTGTCTTTTATATCATCAGTTTTACGTTTGGATTTGAAAAGGGCAAACGTTCGGTTCGTGATTCCCAGGTTATCCGAACCTCTCCGGAAACGACGGTTGCGCAACCGCTTCCCGCGGCTCTCCCGAAAGACCTGATCGTATATGAAGATGCTTCGTCGATTCCGTCTCCCGCGCAAGCCGCGGTGATCGCGACGGTTCACGAACCTGTGCCGGCTGCGTCTGCGAGCAAGGCGATGCCCTCCGCGAAGGAAGATTCGAAGGCGGGGGCGGTCAGACCTTCAGGCAAGTATACGATCCAGCATGTTATTTACACATCAAGGGCCGAGGCTGAACGCGAGGTCAATAAGCTCCTGAAAAAAGGCGAGAAGGCTTTTATTCTCCCGAGCAAAAAATATCAGCAGGTCTGTGTCGCGGGTTTTAACACGAAAAAAGAGGCCGACCAATACATGCGCCAGCTCCGTTCCCAGAGGATCATCTCGGGGGACTCGTACGTGCGCAATATGCCGGCCTGAAGGTCAAATCGGTCGTCCCGAATTATTGCATTCTCCCGAAATTCCCTCATTTTTCATCTAGCCAACGGCATGCCTGCTCGGTATAATACGTCCTCTCGTGAGCGAAAATATATCTGCGGAATCTTAAATCACTATAAAGGAGCTTGATCAGGCATGTCTCAGCATCCCAGTCTCCGTTTCGACAGTGTCGGGGCGAAGCATCGCAATGTTCTCAAGCGTTTCGAGCGGGTCAAGAAGCTCAGGGAAGACGGCAAGTGGGCGGATCGCGAATCCATCTATAATCTTCCCAAAGTGAAATCCCTCAAGATCAAGGTCAAGAAGGTCAAGGAAGCCAAAGAGGGCGCTGAAGGCGCGGCAGCGGCGGGAGCGGCGGGAGTCGCGGCTCCGGCGGCCAAAAGCGCAGCCAAAAAATAAAGGACGGTCCGATTGCCATGGTGACGATTCGTCGCTGGTCGAAAGCAGATGAACGCGCGGTTCTGGATCTCATCACGAGTGTGATGAGTCAGGAATTCAAAGACGCCGTTGCCGCGTATCCCATGGAGGATGTCGAGCGTGTCGATACGGCATACGGCGGCATTGGCGAGGCTTTCTTTGTCGCCGTTGTGGACCAGAATAAGGTTGTCGGGACGGTGGCGATCAAGAAGGAGGACGACCGGGTTGCCCTGTTGCGCCGATTGTTCGTTGCGCCGACTCATCGCAATCTCAAGATTGGGAAAAAACTGGTCGAACGGGCGCTGGATTTTTGCCGGGAAGCTGGATACGGGGAAGTCATCTTCAAGACCACCTCCAAGATGTCCGGTGCGATCGAACTTTGCAAGAAAACGGGGTTCCAGCAACGGGCGCACATCGCTCTTGGTCCCATCGAACTTCTGAAATTCTCTTTGAATCTGCATCCTCAAAAAGGTTAGCGGTCTATGGGGTTGTTCACCAGAAAGAAAGACGAAAAAGGGCGCTCATTGTCTGTGCTTTCGGAGAATGAGATCAAGAAGAAACTGTATGGAGAGTTTGAGAACGCGGACCTTCGGCCGGTGGGCTCCGACGAATCGCCGCCCGCCAAAAGAAACATACCCGTGACCGGGAAAACGCCGGCGTCGAATGTCGCTCCCGATCTTTTCTCCCCGGCTGTCGAATCTCCCGCCGCCCCGCATCCTGATTTCCGGCAAACGTCACGCGGGGGCCAGCCGATCGAGATCAAGCCTCGGTCCGCGATTGTTCCTCCCGCCGCTTCAGCTTCGTCCCGTTCCGAGCCGGATCGCATGGATGCCTATGAACGGTACCGTGAATTCACGAGAATGCAGCCCAAGCCCTCGACTTTTTCAAATATCTTCAAAATGTTTTCCGGTTTTTTTTCGGGCGCGGGATCGATCGGCCGGTTCATGACGCAATCTGTTTTCTTCTGGATAGGCGGTGTCCTGGCTGTTTTTATTCTTTTTTGGGGTGTGAATGCCCTGAATGTTCAGCGTGAACAGGCGATGAAGACTTCCTATCAGGAAGCGCCTTCCAGGACGGTCATGAAGCCGCCGGTTGGCAAAGAACAGGTGTCCGCGACCAAACGCGGGTCCAGGGAAGGCGTGTCGACTGTTCCCGGCACGGAGACGGCCCCTGCGGCGCCCGCAGCGGTTCCGGTTGTTTCCGCGAAAACGGTGCGTCCTTCGATTGCGACACGGTCTTTTGTGATCCAGGTCGTTACGTATCCTTCCGAGGAATATGCGGAAAAGATAGTGACGTCGCTGAAACGCGAGGGTTTTAAGTCTTTCTTCAGAGAGAGCGTACGGCCGACCGGGGCGACGTTTTATGTTGTATATGTGGGAGGTTTTGGGACTGCCGCGGAAGCGCAAAAGCAGCTCGCCCGGTTCAGATCGAGTCCGGTCTCGAAGCCCTTTGCGGATGCTTTTGTCAAAACCATGGAAATCAAGGAGAGCTGATTGTGTGGGATGGTTTTAATAAACGCAAATTTCCGCGTCTGCATCTGACCTGTGAGGTGGTTGTCCGTCCGCAGGGCAAAGAACTCGCGATCAAAACAACGACCGAGAACGTCGGCATGGGTGGCATTTGCGTGATGCTGGAGCAGCCGCTTGAACGGTTCGATCGTTGCAAGGTGGTCCTGGAGCTGAAAGACGGGGAGCCGCCGGTGCAGTGCTCGGGGCGCAGCGTGTGGATCGTGCCGCATCGCGACATCAAAACCTCCAGAACACTCTACGATACCGGAATTGAATTCCTGGATATCGACGATTTTTCCCGCCAGCGCTTGCAGGCCTTTCTGGTCCAGCCTAAAAAAGGATAAGAAACTGTGGCTTCTGACTTCTCGTTCGACATCGTTTCCAGGGTCGATCTCCAGGAGGTCGATAACGCGGTCAATCAGGCAAAGAAAGAGTTGCTGACCCGCTACGATTTCAAGGGTTCAAAAAGTTCGGTCGAACTCCTCGCCGAGAAAGATGCCGCAAGAATCCGTCTTGTGGCGGATGATGAGATGAAGCTTCGCAATCTGCAGGATATTCTCAAGACGCGAATGGCCGGCCGCAAGGTCCCTCTTAAAGCGCTTGATTTCAAGACACCCGAAAAGGCTTTCGATGACTGCCTGCGGCAGGAGGTTGTGCTGCAGCAGGGGATCGCCCACGAAAAAGCCAAAGAGATCATCAAGGCGATCAAGGATTTGAAGGCCAAGGTCCAGACTGCGATCCAGGGGGACCAGCTCAGGGTATCCTCCAGGAGTAAAGACGAGCTTCAGGCCGTGATCCGCCACATCCAGACACTTCCGCTCGACATTCCCGTTCAATTTACGAATTTCAGATAATCTATCTCTTTTGTTTGTAATCAGTTAGCAATTAAACCCCGTGTGCCATCCGGATTCCGGAGGCTGGCTGTAAAGTAATGGCCAGTTATGACGAAAAAATAGAGCGGCGATCTTGTATTTCGGATGGGATGTGCTATGTTTTTGGTGTGGGAGTGGTGCATTCCATTAGCTCGACGTATTAGAAAGTCTCATTTCACAAGGTATGGAACCGGAGGTTTTTTCAGTAACCTCTCGAATTAAAAAAAGTGGAGGAGGGGGAATGGACAAGGATAAGCGCAAATTCAAGCGCTTTGATGCTTACATGAGTATCAAATATTCGGGATTGGACAATGCGACCTTGAAGGGTATCGGGCTCAGCCGCGACCTCTGCCGGGAAGGCATCAAGATCAATTCGGACAAGGAGATCAAGGAAGGAACGCAACTCGACCTTGAAATCTCGATCCCGGATGATCCGAAGCCTATTTTCAGCTCCGGTACAGTTGTCTGGTGCCGACCCTCGGAAGGATCGAATCAGGGGTATGATCAGGGCGTGCGTCTCAAGAGCATGGACCCTGTCGACAAATTTCGGGTGCTGGATTATGCCTACAATCACTGGCTTGAAACGAAGGTTAATGATCTGGTGAATCCCGAATCCCTGCACGAATGGTGAGCCCGGGTTCCCGGGTCTTTCATCCGGTCGGCGGCAGGCTGGCCGGTGGCAGAAAGGTCGGTGCGTTTGTCCTCATCTGCCGGAAAAGGCTTTGAAACGATAGATATCCTCCCCCTCCGGGATCTTCTTTCCGAATCAGATAAGGGGAATCCCTTTTCTTGCCGATAAAAAGCACGATGAATTTCTCTTTCTTCGGCAAAAAAGGTAAGTTCGACGGCAAGGGGGGATCTCTCCTCGAACCTGTCCCTTTCTTTTCCACGCTGACTTCCGAAGAGCAATCCCTGATCGAAAAGCGGGCCCGTATGGTCGGTTTCAAACGGGGCGATATCGTTTATGAAGAAGGCGCTCCCCCCGATGCCTTTTACATCATCATTTCGGGACGGTTCAGGCTCTTCACTCGGGCCCGGGGCAACGAACGCGAAAGCACGATCCTCTTTTTTTATCGCGGGGAACATTTCGGTGAGACCTCTTTGCTGACGGGAAATGTCCACAGCGCGACCGTGGAGGCGAAAACCGATGCCGTCGTCCTGAAGATCACGGCTGATGATTTCCATAAGCTGCTCAAGGAGATTCCGGCCATCTCCCTTCACCTCAGCCGCTCGCTCGGACGGCATCTGACTCGCGGGGAGATCGGCTACAGCCATCACCGGCGCGAGGTCCGCATCGCCTCGTTTTATCATGGCAACGCGAATGTATCGACGGTGCGGTTTCTTTTTGATTTTGTGAGGTCCCTGCGTCAGGTCACCGGACGGGATATTCTCGTCATCGACCTCTCGGGAGATCTGGCGACAAAGCTTCCTCAGGATATGGCCGATATTCGCTCGAGCCGTCTCGACCTTGCATCGGTCAAGGTTGCCAGCGAAGCGGATGCCGCGCCGTCCATTTCGAAAAGTCGTTATGGATTTGATTTTCTCGCCCTTGTCCGGAATGACGCGCTGGCGATCGAGGACAAGAAGTTCGTGTCCCTCCTGACCTGCCTCAGTTATCAGTATGACTATATGGTCCTCTGCCTTCCTCCCC
>MWBI01000049.1 GCA_002068945.1 Candidatus Omnitrophica bacterium ADurb.Bin314 | reverse complement strand
CCATCCGTTCTTAGAAGTCGTAGCGAATCTTCCCGTACCCGACGTTCTCGAGATCGCGGTTCTGCACCAGCATATCCCAGTTAACCGACGTCGTCACATGTCCCTTGTTCAGAAAGATAAGCCCGGCGCCGAACAGACCGCTGTTACGCTGGCGATTCTCGCTCTGCCGGTCGCGAACGTAGGCGATCAGCCATTCCCCCTTGACGTACGGGATGAAAGTGCCAAGCTTCTCCGAAACGAAGGACTTCGCGATCTGCACGCCAAATCCTTGTTCGAGGTCGGTCGCACCTTCCCCTTTGACCTTGTAGTCGTTCACGCCCAGGCCCTTGACTTTGGAAAGGTTCCGGTAAAGGTAGCCGTAATCAAGTTCCGTAAAAGGCGTCACATGCACGGTCTTTTCTTTACCAAAATTGAAAATGTAGCCGGCCTCCGTATCGATCGTGTATTCCTGCCCGTGGTAATCGGATTTTCCGACTTCCATGTTGGGGGCGAGCGCCAGATCGAACCGCTCAGTGCGGAGGTCATAATTGTGCTGCGTGAACCCGAAGGCGCTGTCGAAATACCACCCGTTCAGCCCCTGGTTCCGGACCGCCTCGGGGGAATATTTCCCGTTCGCACGGGACTCGCAGAGGTCAATGGAATCGTAGGTGGCCGTGAATGCCGTCGCGAAGGAGTGGTCATTGATCCCATAGCTTCCGAAACCGCTCCGGTTCTGCTTGTAGTTCTTATTGGAGTAACCGTATCCGAAATCCGCACCCAGCCGCGTATGCCGGTTTACGATCTTGTCGAAACCGACGCTGTAGTCCTGGATGTTATCCTGGAAAGCTTTGTACCCCTTGTTCTCGCGCTGGTTGTTCTGACCCGCCAGGCCGGTGAAATAAACACCGGTCCCGCCGAAATCACCCGCCGCAAAAGCCGGAACAACGGGCGAAAAGGCAACAGAGAGGGTCGCGACAACGCAAAAAATCTTCTTCATGGGAAAGGCTCCTTTGGTTTTCTCGTTCAACAGTTTAACTTGTCTCGCTCAGGAACTGCTCAACTTCTAAACAAATAGACTATAAAGCAAACCCTGATTATACACCCCAAACTCCATCCCGCAACTATTCTTTTTCCGGCCGAGTTGCCTCATATTAAATTTAAATCTTACCCAAACCACTCTCATGGTAAGGTTTTAATATGAGGCAACGGGCGGACCCGGATGAACCCGGGCAGAAGACATCCACAGGCCTTGAGATATCGGCACCCCCCCTTAAATCTTGAGACCGATTCAGCGCGTGGATTATGATCAAAGTTGCTATAAAGAGTACTATTGTGTTTGAGCTCAGGAAATTCCGGATAAATCCCAGCAAAACGTCTCATCTCTTCACTGACTGGGATCGGCACGCCGCAAAGCCTCCCGGAAGGTAATCCGCTCGGGTACCCCTGAAGCGGATTCCGTCTTTGCATCGTGGACGTAGTGCTCTTCACCGGGTTTGATCCGGGATTCCAGGACGATATCCGCAGCGACGGCGTTCGCGACCACGGCACCTCCCGCAAGCATGCCGGTCCCCGTACTCCCCGCCCCCGCGGCGGCCGTGACCGGAAGTGCCGCCGTCACGACGGCACCGGCAGCCCCGAGTGTGATCATGCTCGCGGCGAAGATATAGACCTTCTTCCGGTCACTCACGGGCCCGTCATAAGGAACCCCTTTCGCATCCGTCTCGAGCATCCGGTAATCCGGGCGGATCTCCCGTTTCCTGAAATCACGGAAAGGATCTCTCGCCACCTCCCCGGCCCGCAACGTCACGAACGGTTTTCCCGTCTGCGGATGTTCCCGGACATAGACCCTCGCACCGCTGTCCGGAATCACTTCGTTCCCTGCGGCGGAAAGCGGGATGGGAAAGAAATCGAAAATCAGCAAGCAAAAGAGTGTAAAAGCAATACGTGACAAAGTTATCTTTCCTGTTCCCAGGGGAGAAATGGGTCGCAAGGAACGGTAAAGCGATCTTGAGAAGTTCGCGCTTTTCATGTCTGTCCCCCGATCTTCCACCGGCCGCTCCGCGCGGCATCCTGGATATGAAGGACGACGCTTTCTATATTGTTTTCAAGCGCGGCATTCAGATTAACTTGCGGCCCGCCTTTTTTCGCAAACACCTTCTTGGAGTCGCTTGAGCCCGTCGTCCGGAACCGGTCGAGGAACCCGAGGTCCTGGTCGAACACGAACGCCTCAGTCTCAAAGGAAATCGCCTGGCCCTTCAGCGTGACATCGTTCCCAAAAGCCCCGGGCTTTATATAAACAAGATAAGGGATCGCGTATTGGCGGAGCATCTCCTGCGTTGGCTCACTTTCGATCAGGACGAATTCCGTGAACCCTTGCTGGAATGCTTCGATCGCCATCGGAAGATAGGCGTCGCCGATATGATAAGTCTGCGGGTCGGCAAAGCGCCCGCCCTTATTGGTCGAGATCATGCCGTGAAGCGCAGGGTCCAGATAAACTCCGACCCGCTGGCTCTCGGGGTGGACGTGTTCATAGAACCGCCGGGAAAGAACACCGGGGGCGCGGATGTCCCAGCCAAAGAGCGTGGCGCATCCCGAAAAAACCAGGACGCCGAGAACAACGAACAAAGACCTCGCAGTTTTCATGGCGGGCATTTTACCACGACAACAAAAGATCTTTGGGCAAGAATACACGAAGCCATCTACCTCTTTCAAAGCGGGTATGGTTTGCTCTTCGGTGAATCGTTTTCGCACTGCCCCGGGAGGCTCCGTGTCATGCTTTTACACCCGGAAACTCTCCTTTGCAACTGTCCAGTTTTTGGGGGGAAGGTCACCTTGACGAATGGGGAGCATTACATGCTGCCGAACCCGAAAGCAAAAACGCCCAAACCAGATAAACTGATTTGGGCGTTTTATTAGTTTTATTAATTAATCCGGCAGCCTGCTACTCTCCCTACGAACTGCTCCGCAAGTACCATCGCCGGTAGAAGGCTTAACTTCCGTATTCGGAATGGGAACGGGTGTTGCCCTTCTCCTATGACCACCGGAAGGTCATTGCCCTAAGCGCATCAGGCGCCCAGGGGCGAATCATTATCTGGCTGTCAGATTTTATTGAAAATTAACGGGGTGAATAAGTCCGGCATATATTATGTCGTCCTTACAGTCTTGTGGCTATAAGGAGGTAAATTAATGTCAAGCCGAACGACCGATTAGTACAGGTAAGCTGAAAGCCTCACGGCCCTTACACATCCTGCCTATCAACCTTGTAGTCTTCAAGGGGTCTTCAAAACCCAAAACGGGTTGGGAGATCTTATCTTGGAGTTGGCTTGGCGCTTAGATGCTTTCAGCGCTTAT
>MWBI01000048.1 GCA_002068945.1 Candidatus Omnitrophica bacterium ADurb.Bin314 | reverse complement strand
GTGATCCGCCGATACGCCGGGGAGGTGCCGATTTTCGGGGTGTGCCTGGGCCACCAGGCGATCGCCGAAGTCTACGGTGCCACCGTCAGCCGGGCGCCCGAATTGCTCCACGGCAAGACGTCGCTGGTCTCCCACGACGGTCGCGGTGTGTTCGAAGGCCTTCCCAATCCGATGACCGCGACCCGTTTCCCCATCCTGACGGGAGTCGGGGAACGCGGGAAGTCATACGCCTTCATCAGATTGACGCGGGTCAGGAATTCGTTGGCGGAGTAGACGCCGTTCAGGTTCTCCCCTTCGATCTTCATGAACGAGGGAAGGCCGGCGCCACAACCGACGAACACCGCCTTGAAACCGTCCCCGAAAAGCTCGTCGATCGTGATCGATTTTCCGATAATCACGTTCTTCTCGATCTTGACGCCGAGCTTCAGCGCGCCCGCGATCTCCTTTTCCACCAGTTTTTTCGGAAGCCGGAACTCGGGGATACCGTACATCAGCACGCCGCCGAGCGCGTGAAGAGCCTCAAAGATGGTCACGTCATAGCCCAGGCGCGCGAGTTCACCCGCACAGGTCAGTCCCGCCGGACCGCCGCCCGCGATCGCGACCCGGATGCCGTTCTTCTCAATGGCGGGGACTTCTCCGGACCTTTTTTCCATCGCGTAATCGGCGACAAAACGTTCGAGACGTCCGATCCCGACCGGCTCCCCCTTTTTACCGCGCACGCAAAGAGCCTCGCACTGCGTTTCCTGGGGACACACGCGGCCGCAGATGGCCGGGAGGCTGTTCTCCGTTGTCAGGACCCGGTACGCTTCGTCGAAATCGCCTTCCGAAACCTTCTTGATGAACTCGGGAATCAGGACGTTGACGGGGCATCCGGCGACGCAGGGACGGTGCTTGCACTGGAGGCAACGCGTGGCTTCTTCCTTCGCCTGTTCCGGCGTGTAGCCAAGCGCGACCTCGTTAAAATTCTTGACCCGCTCTTCAGGTTTCTGTTCCGGAATCGGAACCTTCCTGGGGCTCATGTTCGGCGCCATATCAACCCTTGAGACCGATCTTGCAGGCGTGGGCCTCTTCGGTCTTGTACATACCCTGCCGCCGCATCAATTCGTCGTAGTCCACGAGATGGCCGTCAAAGTCGGGGCCGTCGACACAAGCGAACTTTGTCTCCCCGCCGACCGTCACGCGACATCCGCCGCACATCCCGGTGCCGTCGATCATCACGGGGTTGAGGGACACGCTGGTCTTGAGATTGTATTTCCTGGTGAGGAGGCTCACAAACTTCATCATAATCACGGGGCCGATCGCGATGACCTCATCGTACCGGTTCCCCGCTTCCACGAGCTCCTTGAGCTTGTCCGTCACGAGCCCCTTGGTCCCGTAGCTGCCGTCGTCCGTCGTGATGTAGATGTTCTTGCAGAACGCCCTGAACTTATCCTCCAGGATAATCAGGTCCTTGTTACGGGCACCGAGGATGAGGTCCACGGCCACGCCCATGTCGTTCAACTTCCTGAGCTGCGGGTAAAGAGGCGCCGCGCCAACGCCGCCGCCGATGCCGATCACCCGCTTATGCGCGTGAAGCTGTGTCGGCCGTCCGAGCGGGCCCACAAAATCGGCGATCGATTCGCCCGCTTTCTTTTCGCTGAGCTTGCGGGTCGAGAACCCCACCACCTGATAGATGATGGAAACGGTCCCCTGCGCCGCGTCGTATTCGGCGATCGTAAGGGGAATGCGCTCGCCCTCGTCATCGACCCTCAGGATGACGAACTGACCCGGTTCGCAGCGCCGCGCCACGTAAGGCGCGCGGATCACCATCTCTTCGACGTTATTATTCAGTTTTTTCTTCGAGAGGATTTCGTACATGATGTGGATTCCTTTGCCGTTGGGGGCTCATCATACTCAAGCGGCCGGGGATTTCAAGCCGCGGGAGAAACGGGGCCGCACTCCGTGAGAAAACGGCTCCGCCTGACACCTTGCCGCAAACCTCGTCAGACGAGGCCCTGATCGATCATCGCGTCGGCGACCTTCACGAACCCGGCGATGTTGGCGCCGCTGACGTAGTTGATGTACTTCGCGTCTTCACGGCCGTGCTTCGCGCAGTTCTCATGGATCGACACCATGATCCCGCGCAGTTTTTCGTCGACTTCCTCGCGGGACCAGCGGAGCCGCATGCTGTTCTGGCTCATCTCAAGGCCCGAGGTCGCCACGCCGCCCGCGTTCGCCGCCTTGCCGGGGGCATACATGATCCTGGCCTTCTGGAACACCGCGATGCCTTCCGGCGTTGTCGGCATATTGGCGCCTTCCCCAACCGCGACGCAGCCGTTCTTCACGAGGGCCCTGGCGTCGGCCTCGTTGATCTCGTTCTGCGTGGCGCTCGGGAACGCCACGTCACACTTCACCCTCCACGGCTTCTGACCGGCCGCGTACTCACAGCCGAACTTCTCCGCGTATTCCTTGATGCGTCCGCGGCGGACGTTTTTGAGATCCATGACGAATTTTAGTTTCTCGGCATCAATGCCTTTCTTGTCATAGATGCAGCCGTCGGAATCGGAAAGCGTCACGACCTTCGCGCCGAACTCATTCAGTTTCTCGACGGTGTATTGCGCGACGTTGCCGGAGCCGGAGACGACGCAGGTCTTGCCGGCCAGCGTCATCTTTCTCGCCTTCATCATCTCCTCGACAAAATAGACGCAACCGTAACCGGTGGCTTCGGGGCGGATCAGGCTGCCGCCCCAGGTCGGACCCTTGCCGGTCAGGACACCCGTGAACTCATTGCGAAGCCTCTTGTACTGGCCGAACATAAAACCGATCTCGCGGCGGCCCACACCGATATCACCGGCGGGAACGTCCGTGTCCGGACCGATATGGCGCTGAAGTTCCGTCATAAAGCTCTGGCAGAATTTCATGACTTCATTTTCGGATTTGCCCTTGGGGTCAAAATCCGAACCGCCCTTGCCGCCGCCCATGGGAAGCGTCGTCAGGCTGTTCTTGAACACCTGCTCGAACGCGAGGAACTTCAGCATGCCGAGATTCACACTCGGGTGGAAGCGAAGACCTCCCTTGTACGGACCGATCGCGCTGTTCATTTCAACGCGGAAACCGCGGTTGACCTGCATTTCGCCCTTGTCATCGAGCCAGGGAACGCGGAATATAATCACGCGCTCGGGCTCGACCATTCTCTCGAGGATCTTGGCATTCTTGTACCTGGGATGCTTCTCGATGAACGGCGTGACGGATTCGACGACTTCGCGGACCGCCTGATGGAATTCCCTCTCTCCCGGATTTTTTGCGATCACTTTTTTCATGAACGCGTTGATCTCTTTTTCGACCGAATTCTCCGCTGACTTCGCCATGATTTTTACCCTTTTTTTAGTGTTGCCGAGCGTTTTACCAAAAAAAAATCCTTCCCGGCAAATGTTGCTGCCAGAAAGGACGCCATTATCCCGGACCGAAAACCCGAGCCGCGCACCCACCTTGTGCGCAACGGCGGAATTATAACATGAGGATTTTTATTTTCAATCGCGAATTTAAACCGAACTGAACCGTAAACAGGTCGGGCGTGAAAGCCGCAGCGCGCCTTCCGCGGTTTTGTCCGCGGGGACCGGTTAAAAATCAAATCTTGCGGTCAGGTAATAGGTGTGATTCCGGTACTGGTCCCGGAGCGTGCAGTCGTAGTTGGCCGTAAGCGTCATGTTCCCCTTGTTCAGATAAGCAAGCTCCGCGCCAAAAAGAGCGCCGTTCCGCGCAGGCTTCGCACCCGAACTCGTGAACGAAGTCCCGCCGCCCGC
>MWBI01000047.1 GCA_002068945.1 Candidatus Omnitrophica bacterium ADurb.Bin314 | reverse complement strand
AAAAGCGACGGCCAATATCAACACTTTCCCCCGGTGGCGCAAGGCTGTTGCCAGGGTTCGTGAATATAAGGAACGCAAATGACGCATCCATCCGTCCACAAGGCGTCCGATCCGCGTATCATGCCCGATCTTCAGGAATTGGCTGCATCGGGCCGGCGTCAGCGTCACGGCCTCGAGCAGTGAAAAGGCGACGGCGGCGGAGATCGTGATCCCGAACTGAAAGAAAAACTTACCGATGAGCCCCTCCATGAAGGCGATCGGCAGGAAAACCGCGATGACCGCAAGCGAGATCACTAACACGGAAAATCCGATTTCTCTCGCTCCCACGATCGCCGCGAGCACGCGGGCTTTTCCCATTTCATAATGGCGGGCGATATTTTCGAGGACCACGATCGCGTCATCGACCACGATACCGACGACTATGGAAAGGGCCGTGAGGGTGATCGTATTCAGGGTAAAACCAAAAAAATACATGATCAGAAACGCTCCGCCAAGAGCGGTCGGGATGGCGATGACCACATTGATCGTGGAACTCAGCGAGCCCAGGAAAAACCAGCAGACAATGCCGGTGAAGATGACGGCCAGGATGATCGTGAGCTCCATTTCATGGAGTGTGTCGCTGATCTGGTCCGTGCCGTCAAAATTGACCGTAAGCTTAAAGCCTTCGGGCAGGTTGGCCGAGAGTTCCTCCACCCGTTTTTTGACGCGCTTTGCGACCTCCACGGCATTCGCGCCGCGCTGTTTCCGGATCCCGATGCCGACGGAAGATTTGCCCAGCACGCGGGCTTTCCTCCGGACATCTTCGAGGCCGTCCTCGATCTGCGAGACATCGCTCAGGCGGAATGTTTTCCAGAGATAGCCCTCGCGAACCCTGCCCGGAATGACCAGGTGGCTCAGTTCCTCGACGTTTGTCGATTCTCCCATTACCCGGATGTTTCGTTCGGTTTTTTCCGTCGTGAGCCGCCCTGCCGGAAGTTCCGTGTGCTGCGATCGGATGGTTGCGAGCACGTCTTCAGCGGTCAGTTCCAGCGCCTCAAGTTTTTTGTGATCCAGCCATACCCGCATGCTGGGTTCCGCGAAACCCCCGAGCGTTATCTCCCCGACGTCCGGGATAACCGAAAACTGGTCCTTGAGATGGTCTTTGACATATTGAACCATTTCCCGCAGAGGGCGGTCGCCCGAGAGGCCGAGCCAGATGATCGGCTGGTCGTCGGGGTTCATCTTGGTAATGATCGGCGCGTCCATGTCTTCGGGAAGGTGTCTTTGCGCCTGCGCGATCTTGGTCTGAATCTCCTGAACTGCGACGTCGATATCCTTGGACAACTGAAATTCCGCAGTGATGCTGGCGCCGCCAAAACGGGAAGTGGACTGGATATTCTTGATCTTTTCGACGGACATGAGAGCTTCCTCGATGATGTCCACCACTTCGGTTTCCATCACCTCGGGCGCGGCGCCCTCCCATGTCACGCTGATATTCGCATAAGGAAAATCAATGTCCGGCATTTGCGAGACACCCATGCGAAGGAAGCCGATCCCGCCGAAGATCAGGAGGGCGGCCATGATCATCCACGCGAAAACGGGTTTCTTGATCGAAACGTCCGAAAGCTTCACGTGATCTCTCCGATCGCGACCCGGATAGCCGCTTCGTTGCCTTTCATCCGGTAATGGGCCAGATTCCGGTTTCGCAGGGTTTCGCGCAGCGACTCGAGAGCGGCCAGCACGTCGAGGTTATTCACAAGGCTCCGGCGGTATTCCTCGATCTGGATCTTGTAGTTCTCTTCCGCGGCAGCCACGGCTTTGCCGAGCGCCTCCAGCTCCTTGCGTGAAGAGAGCCAGTTCTGGTAGCTCTGCTTGATCTCGAGAGCCGCCGTGCGTTTCGCGAGGGTCAGGAGAAGTTTTTTCTGCCTGAGCTGGGCGATCGAATCCTTCACCTGCCCGACCGTTTCGGTTCCGGAGAACAGGGGGACGTTGACGGTGAAAAGGGTGTCCCAGTCGACCTTGTTGGTGGGGCCTTCGCGGCGCGTGTACTGGTTGTGGTTCAGCGTGATCGAAGGCCAGAAGCCGCTTTGAGCGACCACGATTCCGCGCCTGGAGGTCTTGACGGCATAATCCGCCGCGCGCACATCGGGACGGGTGTCGACGAATTTCAGATAATCCGCGAGACCCCGGTCGTCATGGTCATTTGGCATTTCTTCGAGGTCCCGTTCCGTGATCGTGACACCGGTCAGGAATTCCAGTTGATATTCGGCGACGGCGGCAAGACCGCGGACCGTCGCTTCGTTCGCTTCGACCATCAGAAGCCGTGAACGCGCGGTCAGAACCTCGCTCATCCGGGAACGTCCGAGCTGCTCGCGCTCTTCGAGTTCCTTGATGCGCTGTTCGAGGAAAGAATGAATTTCCCCGAGAATCAGGATATCCTTCCGGTAGGTCAGTGTCGTGTAAAAAGCGCGGGCAACGTCCAGGTAAAGAAGCTGTTTTGCCCTGATCCAGAGATGCTTTTGTTCCTTGGTATAGCTGCCCGCGCCGGTGACCGCCCCCATGGCTTTAAAACCCTGGAACAGGGGCTGACTAAAAGTGAATTTACTTTCCGTGCGATCGGGATCGGGGAAAGATCCGCCGGAACCGCTCCCTTCGTCCCTGGTGAGGTCCTGACGCTGGCGGGACCAGACATAATTGATATCGCCAAGGCCCTGGCTGAGGGCGTTGAAGATCTGGGCCTCCGAGCGCTTGATTGCCTGCTCCCGGATCGCGACGGTCTCGCTCTGGATCAGCGCGAGGCGGTAACATTCGTCAAGGGTGAGCGGTGCCGCGACGGAAGGTTCCGCGGCCCGCAGAGGGGAGGCGGCGGTCATCGAGCACAGGATCAGCGCCGCGGTTGTTGCCCTGAAAAATCGGGAGCGGGCCAAAACAAATTTCATTTAGAGATCTCCATCAGCCGATGGTCCAGCTCGCGTGAGATCGCCGAATGAAAGCGCCGGATAGTTTTCTGCCCGGAGGCGTCGAACCGGTCGTATGCGGTTAAAAGCATCTGCAGGGAATAGCTGTGGATGTCGGCGACGATCTTTTCTCCTTTGGGCTGAATCTCGAGCAGGATGACGCGTCGATCCTCCGCGTGGGGGGTCCTCTTCAGAAGTTTTTTTTCTTCGAGTTTGTCCACAAGGTGAGTGATCGCGGGTTTTGTGATGCCGAGGCGCTTGCTCGCGTCGGTCATCGAGATCGTGCCGGATAGCCTGATCTGATTTAAAAGCACAAACTGGGGCACTGTGAGACTGATCCTGGTCAGGATGTTCGCGTAAAGACGGGAAAACTTCGGCTGCATTTCTCCGAAGGTATGGGTGAATTCGTCTCGTTGGTTCACAGCGGCGGCCTTACTTGTTAATCTATTAAATAGTTAAATAACTAAACTGTCCCGAAAAAGTGTAAGGGAATATCGTCGGGTCTGCAAGGGGAATTTTAAAAGATATCCCGGTGGCGATGACACCGTTCAGGATGAACCGGACGGCGATCGCGGAGAGAACAGCTTAATGCACGGCAAAGGCAGCCTGGTTTGCAAGGAGGGGCACGGCGGTCCGTTTGGCCTGCAGCGTGTCAAGCGCGACGAGCAGGCGAATGATGCCGAATGTCGAAGAAATCCGGCGGTCGTGGGGGCAGTGGATCGGAATTGATGAGTTTTGTAACCGATGTGGTCATGCCCATGCAAACATTTTTCTCACCCACTCTACGCCCGGGGTCTAGCTCCCGGGGGTGGAGTGGGTTATGGTCTGTTTTGATATAAGATGCTATGATTAATGTTATATATTGCTATATTTACATCGTGGTTTATGCAATATTTATTAAAAGTCTATTGTATTTATATCCGGTATAGGGCACACTTTTGTTGAGGGATACCGGATATGAAGCAGAGGACCTGTGGTACTCAATATCGGGATAATGATTTCAGGGCATGGTTCATGGGCCATGGCCCGCAGCTCGCCGGTTATCGACGTTTGACTATCGTTTCGCTGAAAAGATTTGTCTCTTTGCTCACCGCCTTTCTTTTCGCCTTTTCGATGATTCTCTCTCCTGTCTTCGCGGAAGTGGTGACGGTGGACGGCGGGACGATCGATATCAACACCCAGGATAACGTTACGAACTGGAACGTGACGGGGAACCCGGTGTGGAACGTTCCCGAGTTCAATGTCGCGGCGGGTAGCACGTACAACATCACGGGTTTGGGTGAAGGTTCGAGCCTCGCGCTGCTCGTGGGCGGGGGAAGTGCGACGAACATTTTCGGGACGCTGAATCTGTCGAATCTCGATTTCATTCTTCAGAATATCTACGGCATCAATATCGGAGCGAGCGGTCTTATCAATGTCCGGAATGCGTCCTTCATCGGGACGACCCTGCCCCTCAACCTCGACGCCACGAATTTTCTCACCCACCAGTATCTCTTCGAAGGCGATCAAGGGTTGATCACGAATGAAGGGCGCATTGTCGGGCATGACGCAGCGCTCGTGGCGCTTGTGGCGAACGCGATCGAGAACAGGGGGACGATCGATGTGCCGATGGGTCATGTGGCACTGGCCGCGGGAGACATGGTGACGGTCGGGATTTCACGGGACGGGATGGTATCGATTGGCGTGGACGAAGCGACGGCGAATGAACTGGGGTTGAAGGATCAGCTCAAAAACTCCGGTTCGATCACGGCGGACGGCGGGAAGGTGAGTCTCACCGCGAAAGCGATCGACGGACTGTTTGAGAAAGCGATCAATATCGGATCCGAACCGCAAGCGACGGCGGTCATCCGTTCCGCCGACGGGATCATCGAGTTTGTCGCGACGGGGGATATCGTGAACAGCGGAGAGCTGGGAGCCGGGGGCGGAGCGATCGAGATCGACACGGAAGGAATCATCGAGAACAAGGGGACGCTGAGGGCGGACCTTTTCCGGGAGCACGGTTACACGTTCAAGACCTCGGGACATCTCGAGGTGCTGGAAGGTTATTACGACAACACGGACCTCGCTGCCGATTTCAGCGGAGCGGTGGCGGGAGGAACGCATAATGACGTGAACTTCACGTTCAGCGATGTCTGCGTGCTCTCAAGCGCGGCGGTGTTCAACGCCACGAACGACATCACGTTCACCGCTGGCTCGAAGGTGACGCTCGGCGGGGACACGACGCTGAACGCGGACAGCGATGCGACCGGCACGGGCTCGATCAGGATGGCGCAGACCTCCGAGATCGCGGGCGCCGGACATGATCTGACGCTGAAGGCGAGCGGGACCTCCACGCTCGGCAAGATCGCGGGGATCGAGGATATGGTGTTGGGCAGTCAGACCGATGCCGGTGCGACGTATCGGGTGCGGAATCTCGTGACGATGACGGGCGATCTCACGGTCGACGCCAATGCGACACTGACGGGTGGTTACAGTGTCACGGTTGGCGGCGGGGATGTGACGGGTGACGGAACGATCAATATGACGGGGGGAACCTTCACCGTTGTCGGAGACGGTTCTTTCGGCGGTTCGAACGACTGGACTTTTTGGGAGCTGCAATTCGGGGATGGAACGACCGAGGGTGCCACGCAAAAGAGCGGCGCGAATAAAATCACGGCCCTGACGGAACTCAAGATCCAGCTCAAACACACGCTCAAGGCCGGATCCTCAAGCTGGGACCTTTCATGGGGAGGCGGATATCTTACCGATGTTATTCAGATTG
>MWBI01000046.1 GCA_002068945.1 Candidatus Omnitrophica bacterium ADurb.Bin314 | reverse complement strand
CCTCTCATGGCTGATCGGGTATTCCTTGTGATCGTCAAGACCTCCCGGATGAGCGCGTTGGACGCCTCGGTGATGCTCGCGGAGATGCGGGAGCTGACCGGATCCGCGAACGGCGTTGTGGTCGGCGAAACGCGCGCGAACATCGTGGACCCGAGTCCGAGCCATTACATCCGCGGCGGGAAGATCGAGGAGCTCCGCGTCGTGACCCGGGAAACGAAGGCGAATGTCGTGATCTTCAGCGTCGATTTGTCGCCCGTGCAGGCCCGCAATATCGAAAGCGCCATCCCCTGGGTGCGCGTGGTCGACCGCACGGGTTTAATCCTCGATATTTTCGCCCGGCGGGCGGTTTCGAAGGACGGCAAGCTCCAGGTTGAACTCGCGCAGCTCCAGTATCTCCTGCCGCGTCTGGTCGGACAGGGCGTGATCCTGTCGCGCCTTGGCGGCGGTATCGGGACGCGGGGGCCGGGCGAGCAGAAACTCGAGGTCGACCGTCGCAAGATCAGGAGCCGCATTGAGCACATCAAGGAACAGATCGAAAAACTGTCCCGGCATCGCGCGCTTGTGCGCGCGGGTCGCCGTCAGAAAGGTCTGCGCCAGGTCGCCATCGTCGGCTATACGAACGCCGGAAAGTCCACACTCCTGAACGCGCTGACCGGCGGGGACGCTTATGTCGAGGACCGTCTTTTCGCGACGCTCGATCCCAAAACACGGGTGCTTGAAGCGCGTGGCGGAGCGCCGATCCTTTTCACCGACACCGTTGGTTTCATCCGGGACCTTCCTCACGGGCTCGTCAAGGCCTTCCACGCGACGCTCGAGGAAGCGACGGAAGCCGACCTGATCCTGATCGTCGTGGACGTTTCGGACGAGCTGGCCCTGGAACACAAGCGAGTGGTCGACGGTGTCCTGAAGGAGCTCGGAGCGGAGTTCCGGCCGAAGCTTGTCGCGCTCAACAAAATGGATCTCCTGAACGAACAAAGACGCTCCCGGGTCCTCGACATGTTCCCGGGATGCCATCTGGTTTCGGCCGCGCAAAAGAAGGGCTTGAAGGAGCTTGTCAGCTCGATTTGCGGGATGCTGGCCATTCATGAGGAATTGAACCGTCAGAAGCGGGAGCCGGGTGCCGGCGCCGACGCGATGCTGGATATGGAAAACCGCTAGCGCTCATGCTATACTTCACCCGTCTTACCCCTCCTTAAATTAACTAGTGATGATCCTGAAATCCTCGTCATTCCGGATGTTGCGGCGGTTCCGGATCGCCCGCCGCGCGGTTCCGGGACGATGAAATAAAAAAAGGAAATCCAAGTGGAAACTGTCATGGAATCGATGCCGAGCGTTGAACTTTATCAAGCGGGTCAGGGACCCTGGCTGGATACCATCAGCCGCAGGTTATTACGGTCGGGCCAACTGAAAAAATGGATCGAAAAGGACGGCCTTCTCGGCGTGACATCGAACCCTTCGATCTTCCAGCAGGCGATCTCCCAGGGCGACGGTTATGAGCAGGATATCCGCAAGCTGCTCAGGAAGGGAGCGACGACCCTCGATGTTTACGACGCCCTTACGATCGCTGACATCACGGAGACCTGCGATCTTTTCCTCCCGGTGTTCGAGCGTACCAAGGGTGAGCACGGATTCGTCAGTCTTGAGGTCCTTCCATGTCTCGCGGCCAACACTGAGGCTACGGTCCGCGAAGCGAAGCGTCTTTTTGACGAAGTCAGGCGCCCGAACCTCATGATCAAGGTTCCCGCGACGCCCGAGGGGATCGTGGCGGTCGAGGAGCTTGTCGCCGAAGGCATCAATGTCAATGTCACGCTTATTTTCTCTCAGGCGAATTACATCGCCGTTGCCCAAGCGTACCTGGCGGGTCTTGCGCGCCTTGCGGGAAAAGGCGGGACGCTCGCAAAAGTCCATTCGGTCGCAAGCGTTTTCGTGAGCCGTATCGATACCGATATCGACAAACAACTCGACGGAAAGATAGCGACGGAGCGCGATAGCGCGAAGCGCATGACGCTCGAGGCCTTGAAAGGGAAAGCCGCGGTCGCCAACACGAAAATGGTCTACCAGGAGTTCAAACGAATCTTTTCTTCGGACGCGTTTCGTTCGCTCAAGGATCGCGGGGCCAATATCCAGAAGGTTCTCTGGGGCAGTACGAGCACAAAGAATCCTTCGTACGCGGACCTGGTTTATGTCGAGAACCTCGTCGGCAAGGACAGCGTGAACACGCTTCCCCAGGCGACCTGGGAGGCCTTGCTGGACCACGGGCAGATCCGTCCTGATGCGATCGAAGAGAATATCGATGAGGCTCGCGGTACCGTTGAACGGTTGCGGGCCGTCGGGATCGATGTTCATTCGGTCTGCGACCGTCTCCAGAAGGACGGGGTTCGATCATTCGTCAGCGCCTTCGAATCCCTGATGGCGGTCCTCGAAAACAAGAATCTCGATTCGATCCGCTCCGCCGGAACGGTCAAGATTTCTTACACTCTTCCTGAACACATCAAAAAGACCGTCGCGAGCGCGGTTCGGGAGCTGACCCAAAAGAATCTCCACGGTCGTTGGCTCGCGAAGGACCCCACGATCTGGACGAACGATCCGGCCCACCACAAGGTGATCCTGAACCGGCTCGGCTGGGTCGAGATCGCCGAGAAGATTCCGGGTCGGCTCTATGAAGTTGATCTGCTTCGGGAGAAAGTCTTTGCGGAGAAGGTGCGTGACATTGTGCTTCTCGGCATGGGCGGTTCCAGCCTCGCGGCAGAGGTGATGTCCCTCATTCTTTCGAAGCCTTCGCACCGGTGTGCCGGCGCCCCGAAAATGCGTTTCCATTTACTCGACACGACCGATCCGCTGAGTATTGCGAAGGTCGACCGCGCGGTCAATTATGCCAGCACGATCTTTGTCGTCGGCAGCAAGTCCGGTTCCACGATCGAGACCCGTTCACAGTATCAATTTTTCTTTGATGCCGTGAAGAAGGCCTTCAGAGGCGATGCCAAAAAGGCCGCGAACCGGTTCGTGTTCGTGACGGATGACGGGTCGCCGTTCGCCGCGCTCGGCCGGAGCCTGAACCTGGCGGGTCTTTTCCTGAACCCGTCCGATATCGGCGGCCGTTACTCGGCGCTTTCGTTCTTCGGCCTCGTGCCGGCGGCCCTTCTCGGGATCGATATCCGCAAGATCGTCAAGGATGCTCAATCCGTGCTCGCCAATATGCGCGAGGCGAAGGACTTGACGAAGAACCTGGGGATCCAGCTCGGGATCATCCTCGGAACGCTTGCGCTCCAGGGGAAGGACAAACTGACGTTCCTGACGTCCCCGTCGCTTGCCTCGTTCGCGGATTGGGCCGAGCAGCTCATCGCGGAAAGTACGGGTAAGGAGGGGAAGGGGATCATCCCGATCGCGGGCGAGCCGCTGCTCCCGTATGAACATTACGGAGCCAATCGCGTGTTCGCGATCCTGCGCCAGAAAGGCGAAAACGGGAAGCTTTGGACGTCGCGGATCAGGAAGCTCAGATTAAAGGGGTTTCCTGTGATCGACTGCGTCTGGGCCGACGGCATGAACGTCGGCGGCGAGTTCCTGAAATGGGAGATCGCCACCAGCATCGCCGGCGTTCTTTTGCGCATCAATCCCTACGATGAGCCAAACGTGAAAGAGTCGAAGGACATCACGGGGACCATCCTGTCCGCGATGCAGAAAAAGATGCCTCTCTCCAGGTCCCGGATGGCGATCAGCGTCAAGTCGGCCGCGCTGACACCGGCGGACAAGAAGACGCTCGGTGCCTTTTTCGAAAAACTCGACAAGGACGGTTATCTATCGCTTCTCGCGTACGTGGATCGCACGGCTGCGACGAAGAAGGAGTTGCAGACGCTCCAGAAGACCATCGCTTCCGGATGGAAAGTGCCCGCGCTTTCGGGATTCGGACCCCGCTATCTGCATTCCATCGGACAGCTTTATAAGGGAGGTCCGAAGCAGGGCAGTTTTATCGAGTTTACCGCGAAAGATCGGATTGACCTGAAGGTCCCCGGAGAGAAATACGGCTTCAGTCAGCTCAAAAAGGCGCAGGCGATGGGAGATTATGAAGCCACCTCGAACAAGGGTTTGCCGGTACTGGTCGTCGATCTTGGCACGGATGTTCTCGAGGGGCTCCGTTCCTTTCGGTCGAAACTGAAGGCATATCTGAAGACGTTGTCCTGATCTGATCTCCGTCCGGAGGACCTGGCGGGGCAGGCCACCCGGAAAGGGGTGGCGGATGCGAAATAATGGCTCAAGCAAAAGACGATTTGGGCGTAAATATGGCCGAAAGGGAATCAATGAAAGTGGACTGTCTTCGCTCAATCTCACGGGTTCGTACCCTCTTGCTCTGGGGACTCATCGGGAGTGGTTTGTTTCTCTCCGGCTGCGCGACATCCAGACCGACGCAGCGCGTGATGCCGAATGTCCGGCCTGCCACGGCATTGACGGTGAACTTGCCGATGTCGACCGGCAGCGGCATGCGCGACGTCTATCACGTGGTGGGACCGTATGAGGGGCTTTGGCGCATTGCGACGATCTACGGCAAGGACGTCGGTTCCATTATGAGGGATAACAACATCACGGACCCCTCCAAAGTCAAGAAGGGACAGCGGCTCCTGATTCGCAACACCTACGGGCCCCGTCCGAATATCCCGCTTTTCCCGACGACCCGCTGGACGCATATCGTAATCCACCATACCGCGACGGATGTGGGGAGCGCCCTCGATATCGATTCGATGCATCTGAAAAAAGGCTGGGAGAACGGCATGGGGTATGATTTCCTTATCGATAACGGGACGGGCGGCAAGATGCTCGGACAGATCGAGGTGGGACCCCGCTGGCTCAAGCAGATGGACGGCGCTCACACCAAGCAGGGAGACTGGAATAAAAAGGCCATCGGGATCGCGGTAGTCGGCAATTACAGCGAAGAAAATCTTCCGACAAGCATGATGGATAATCTCGTGTTCCTTGTCGCGACCCTGAAAAATTTTTATCAGATACCGGACCGTAATATCGTGGGACACCGCGACGTTCCCGGAGCGGCCACCGAATGTCCCGGAAAATTCTTCCCCTGGAACGAGTTCAAGCGCCGTCTCCGGATGTATTGATCAGCTCCTGGCCGGGAGGCTGGAGTCCAGACTCCTTTTCAAGCCTCTTGGTTGTCCTTCAAGTTCCGGGATCGATGCATCGGTTGTGGTTTATGGCGTCAAGTTGACAAAAACCCCGATGGCTGTTACATTCCGTTTCGCAATCGTTC
>MWBI01000045.1 GCA_002068945.1 Candidatus Omnitrophica bacterium ADurb.Bin314 | reverse complement strand
TGGATGAGATTCTGACCCGCCACAACCTTGACGGGCTCATGATCCTCACGTGGCGGTGGATCCATCCCTCGGTCGCGCGACTGATCGAAACGCAGAAGCATCCGCGCGTGCTTGTCGTGAACGATCCCTTGCCGGGGCTCAAAGTGAACCATGTTTACACGGACGCGGTTCACGGCACGCGGCTCGCCGTGGACCGTCTGGTCGGGAAGGGGATTCGTGGTATCGGAATGGTCCACGGGCCGCTCGCGATCAGTTTCAGGACCGGCGACAGGGTCCGGAAGTCCCCGTTCATCGACACGATCCTCAAGCGAAACGCCTTTCTCAAAGCACTGAAAGCCCGGAAGGTCCCCGCCGAAAAAAAATGGATACGCGCCGCGGCCGCGAACAGCGAAGCGGAAGGTTATCGTGTCATGAAAACGTGGGTCCGCGAACGGGAACTTCCTGCGGCGATCGTTTGCGGAAACGATGACCTTGCGTTTGGTGTGATCCGCGCCCTGAAAGCCGCGGGACTCCGGTGCCCCGGGGACATTCTCGTCACCGGTTTTGACGACAACGGAAAAGCCGCCGGCTTTCGGCCTCCTCTTACCACGATCCGCCAGCCGCTGCAAAGGATGGGGAAGGACGCCGTCGATATTCTTTTCCGGCAGATCCGAAAGCCCGGCCGGGCGGTCGCAAAAAAATACCCGCCAAAACTGATCGTCCGAAAATCCGCCTGAGCGGTCCGAAGCGCCGGGCCCCGGCTTCCGGACTCACGGCTTGTCACGACGATGCAGTCAATCCAATCCGGATTCCTGCCGTAATATAAGGTGCAAGGCACCTCAAAAAAGGGAAAATCATGCTTATTACAGTCATCGCGGCCGTGATCGGACTCGGTTATTTTTTCTATCCTCCCAGGTTCGGCTGGGTCAGGGCGTCCGTCAAATACCTGGCGGGCGTCTATTGCTTCTGGGCCGCCATCCTCTTCGCGCAGCCGCCGGTCCAGGGACCGGTCTGGCGCACATCGGGGCTCATCATTCTTTTCGTCTGCGCGTTTCTTCTCATCGCGGACATGGTGATGGTGCTTGTGAGCTGGGTCTCGGACCGTCTGTCGCTGCTCTTTAAAAGAAAGATCAAATTGCCCGCTTACCTGAACGAGATCTGGACCGCCTACGAGAACCTCGCCGCCCGCAAGGTTGGCGCGCTCATCGTGCTCCGGCGCGGTCAGCCGCTCGCGGCCCGCATGCGCGGCCCCGGCATTCCCTTCGACGCGGAGATCCGCTCCGAAATCCTGATTCCGCTCTTCCTCACGACGTCACCGGTTCACGATGGCGCCGTTATCGTCCAGAAAGGACGGATCACGATGGTCAAGGCGATTCTGCCGCTCGCGTCGCTGATGGACGGCTCGGTGAATTTCGGCACGCGCCACCGCGCGGCGCTCGGCATCACGGAACAGACGGACGCGGTCGCGCTTGTGGTTTCGGAAGAACGGCGCCAGATTACGATCGCGTATCGCGGCAGTCTCGTGAGCATCCCCGACCGCGGGGAGTTTGAACGGGTCATGAACTGGATTCTGAAGGGCCGGAACATCCTCAAGCTGAAGGGCGTCCGGTTTGTCGTGACGACCAAGGTGCTGGAGGATTTCGCGTAACCAAAGACCGGAGACACCCGGTTTTGGGTAAAATCCGGGTGTTTCCGGTCTTGATTGTCCGCCAGGGGAAAAAGATGGAAAAACATATTCTCGCGATTGACCAGGGGACAACGGGGTCGCGCGCCTTTATCTTCGATCTCAAGGGCCGCGTGGTCGCGAGCGCCTACCGTGAGTTCCGCCAGTATTTCCCCGGGCCCGGCTGGGTGGAGCACGACGCGGAGGAAATCTGGACGTCCTGCGAAACCGTGATTAAAAAAGCGATCGTGAAGGCCGGAATCGGAGCGGAGGAGATCGCGGGGATCGGGATCACGAACCAGCGCGAGACGACGGTACTCTGGGACCGGAAGACGGGGCGTCCTGTCCACCGGGCGATTGTCTGGCAGTGCCGGCGGACGGCGGACCTTTGTCGCCGGCTGAAACGACATGAACCGTTCCTCAAACGGCGGACCGGCCTTGTCCTCGACCCTTATTTTTCCGGAACGAAGATTCGCTGGCTTCTCGACCATGTCCCGGGCCTCCGGAAAAAATCCGAAGCCGGAAAGATCGCGTTCGGGACAATCGACACCTGGCTGATCTGGAAGCTCACGGGCGGCCGGGTTCACGCGACCGATTTCACGAACGCCTCGCGCACGCTCCTTCTGAACATCCGCGCGAAAAAATGGGACCGCCGTCTCCTCGACCTCTTCGGCGTTCCGGGGAAACTTTTGCCCGCGCTCAAGGCCTCGGGGAGCGATTTTGGCCGGACGGTCAGGATCGCGGGGCTTCCCGCCGGCATCCCGATCGCGGGTGTGATGGGGGACCAGCAGGCCGCGCTTTACGGTCAGGGGTGTTACGCGCCGGGCACGAGCAAGAACACTTACGGCACCGGCTGCTTCATCATGACCAATACCGGCCGCCGACCGGTCTATTCAAAGCAGGGACTCCTGACGACGCTTGCCTGCGACGCAAAGGGCAGGCCCGTTTACGCCCTCGAAGGCTCGGTTTTTATCGGCGGCGCGGTGGTCCAGTGGCTGCGCGACAGCATGAAGCTCGTCAAAAAGGCTTCCGAAACCGAGACTGCCATCCGGGGTCTTGAGGACACGGGCGGCGTTTATGTGGTGCCGGCGTTCGTGGGGCTCGGTGCTCCTTACTGGGCGAGCGGCGCGCGCGGGCTCATCGCCGGGATCACCCGCGGGACGACCGTGCCGCACCTGATCCGGGCCTCGCTCGAGTCGATCGCCTACCAGACGCGCGATGTTTACGACGCGATGCGCGGGGATTTCAGGCGGCATATCCGGGAGCTCAAGGTGGACGGCGGCGCCTGCAAGAATGATTTTCTCATGCAGTTCCAGGCCGACATCCTCGGCGCGAAAATCATCCGCCCGGAGGTGATCGAACTGACGGCAAAGGGCGCTGCGGACCTCGCGGCGGAGCCACCAGAACCCGGAGTTCCAGGAGT
>MWBI01000044.1 GCA_002068945.1 Candidatus Omnitrophica bacterium ADurb.Bin314 | reverse complement strand
GCTGGATCCTTTCGCGTCTTGAAGAGCGGACGGCCGCTGTCGAAAAACACCTGGGCCAGTTCGGTCTCGCGCAGGCCGCGTCCGATCTCTACCATTTTGTGTGGGACGATTTCTGCGACTGGTATATCGAACTCGCGAAGACGATGGTGCAGGGACAGGATCCGGCGCTGAAACTACAGACCCAAAAGGCGCTCTTTTTTGTCTGCGAGCGGATCCTGCGGCTCCTTCATCCCTTCATGCCGTTCGTGACGGAGGAGATATGGCAAAAATTCATGGAAAAGGCCGCGGACGCGACCGCGTGGCCCGAGAGCATCATGCTCGCCGCGTGGCCGGAAGACGACGCCGGGCGGTTCCGCGACGCGGAAGCCCAGAAGGCGGTCTCGTTTCTCCAGGATGCCGTTGGCGGCCTGCGGGATCTCCGGGCGCGTTTCCAGATCCCGCCCGCGAGAAAGCTGAAAGCGGTGATCTCCTGCAAGGAAAAGGGGGCGCTCGAGGTTCTGCGGCAGTTCGAACGCGAGGTCAAGGCGCTCGCGCGTCTTGAGACACTGGAATGCGTCCGCGAGTTCAAAAAACAGGGCGCGATGGTCGCGAGCTCGTTCGCGGATTTTGACGTCTGTATTTCGGTCGAAGGGATTCTCGATCTCGCGGAAGAAAAAAAACGTCTCCGGAAGAAGGTCGCCGAAACGGAAGGATGGATTGAGGGGATCCGCAAAAAGCTGGACAATCCCTCATTCGCCTCCCGCGCTCCGGCCGAAGTCCTCGCAAAAGAAAAGGAAAAACTAAGCGATGCCAAAAAAATTCTCTTATCCTACCAGGAACAACTCGCCGGACTCTAAGGCCATCCGCGGCACCCGCGGTCATTCGCTCCCGGTCTCGGGACGCACGATCGGTTTTTTGCGGGAGGCTCTCAGGGAAGATATCGGGCTGAAGGACGTGACCTCGAACCTGCTTATCCCGGCGCAGGCGCGCGGTACGGCGCGTGTGATCGCGAAAGAAAAAGGTGTTTTCTGCGGGCAGTGGCTTGTGATGAAGCTTTTCAGGATCGCGGATCCGGGCGTAAAGCTGGAGTTCCGGGTGCGCGACGGGCACCAGTTCCGCCGGGGGCAGACGGTCTTCCTCATGCATGGGAACATTCGTTCCATCCTGAAGGTCGAGCGGACCATGGTGAACTTCATCGGGCACCTTTCGGGTGTTGCGACCAAGACGCGCCTGTTCGTCAACAAGGTGAAGAAGTATCCCGTGTTGATCCTTGACACCCGGAAGACCACTCCGATCTGGCGTGAGCTCGAGAAGGTCGCCGTCCAGGTCGGGGGAGCCCGGAACCACCGGCAGGGCCTGGATGAATTCATTTTCGTCAAGGAAAACCACCGGATCCACGGGACCCTCAAAAAGCTCCGCCGTCATCCCGGGAATTTCGAGATCGAGGTCCGCAGTCTCGGCGAACTCTGGGAGGCGATCCAGTTGAGACCCAAGGTGATCCTCCTCGACAATTTCACGCCGAACGATGCGAAGCGCGCTGTCGCGATCGTCCGTAAGGAAGCGCCGGGGGTGATCCTCGAAGCCTCGGGCGGGATCACGATCGGTAATGTTCGCAAATTTGCCGCCGCCGGCGTCGACACCATTTCGGTCGGATCCCTCACGCACTCGGTCAAGGCCGTCGATTTCTCGCTCCTCGTCGATTGATGGACCTCTCTACCTGAAACGGAGCGATCCCATGCCCTTCTCTGGCAGACACGCGTTCAGAAATATCTCGGTGATCGTTCTGCTGGCCGTCGTGGTCGCGGTCTGGAATTACGCGGAGGACCTGCGGACGCGTTTCCCCGATCTGGACCTTTCGCGTTCGCGCGTCGGGATCGCATCCTGGTACAGCCGGACGGATAAGGGGATCAACGAGCGGACGGCAAACAACGAGATATTCGACGACCGGGCGATGACCTGCGCCTCGTGGGATTATCCGTTCGGGGAGAAGCTCCTGGTCATCAATGCCATGAACGGAAAGTGGGTGGTCTGTCGCGTCAATGACCGCGGCCCTGCCCTGCGCCTTCGCCGCAAGATCGATCTCACCAAGGCCGCCTTCAAAAAGATTGCGAATCCCAGACGCGGGCTCATCTATGTTTCGGTCATCCCCGTGGCGAAACAAAGGGAAAAGAGGGCGTGACGCCGGGGTGCTATAATCCCTCCATGGAAACGTTCAGGTTAGTGTCCGGTATGACTCCGAAAGGAGACCAGCCCCGGGCGATCGAAAAACTGGTCGAGGGGTTCCGTAGCGGCAAGCGCGAGCAGGTCCTGATGGGGGTCACCGGTTCGGGCAAAACGTTCACGATGGCCCAGGTGATCGCCCGGCTCGGCAAGCCGACGCTCGTGATCTCGCACAACAAGACCCTCGCGGCCCAGCTTTATTCCGAGCTCAAGGAGTTCTTCCCCGAGAACGCCGTCGAATACTTCGTCTCGTATTACGATTATTATCAGCCCGAGGCCTATATCCCGCACACCGATACTTATATCGAAAAAGACGCCTCAATCAATGACGACCTCGACCGGCTCCGTCTGTCCGCCACGAGCTCGCTCCTTTCCCGCAAGGACTGCATCGTGGTTTCGAGCGTCTCCTGCATCTACGGCCTCGGCGCGCCCGAGGACTGGCAGGGGCTTCTCATCACGGTCAAAAAGGGCGGGCCTTGCGAACGGGACAAGTTTCTGCTCGGCCTCATCGGCCTTCAGTACGAGCGCGTCGAGACCGAACTGAAGCGGGGGACGTTCCGTGTCCGGGGCGGAAGAATCGACCTCTTTCCGTCCTACGGCGAGACCCCTTACCGGATCGATCTCGGCGCGGGGACGGTCGAAGCTGTCCGGCTCCTCGATCCCGTCAAGTTCGCGCCGCTCAGGGAGATCGAAACGCTCGCGGTGTATCCGGCGAAGCATTTCGTAACACCCTCGGAAAGGCTCGAGAGCGCGCTCGCCTCGATCGAACGGGAAATGAAAGAACAGGTCAGGAAACTGACGGCTGCGGGGAAGGACCTTGAGGCGAAACGACTCGAGTCGAGGACGCTTTATGACCTTGAGATGCTCAAGGAGGTCGGCTACTGCGGAGGTGTGGAGAATTATTCCCGTCATCTCTCGGGCCGGGCTCCGGGTTCGACGCCGTATTCGCTCCTCGATTATTTTCCGGAGGATTTTCTCGTGATCGTCGACGAATCCCACCAGAGCGTGCCGCAGATCCGGGGCATGTTCAACGGCGATGCGTCCCGCAAAAAGGTTCTGGTCGAGCACGGCTTCCGGCTCCCTTCGGCGCTCGACAACCGCCCGCTCAAGTTCCCGGAATTCGAGTCCAGGCTGCGGCAATGCCTTTATGTTTCGGCGACGCCGGGACCTTACGAGATGGACCGGGCGCGGGGGGAGGTCGTGGAACAGGTCATCCGTCCGACGGGCCTGATGGATCCCGAGATCGAGGTCCGTCGGACCGGGGGCCAGATCGATGACCTGATCGGGGAGATCAGATCTCGCGCGAAAAAGGGAGAACGGACGCTCATCACGACGCTCACGAAAAAAATGGCGGAGGACCTGAGCCGCTACCTGAAGGAGCTCGGGATCCGGGGGAACTATATCCATTCCGAATTCGACGCCTTTGAGCGGGTCGAGATCCTCCGGGACCTGCGGTTGAAAAAATACGACTGCGTGGTCGGCGTGAACCTGTTGAGGGAGGGGCTCGATCTTCCCGAGGTCTCACTCGTGATCGTGCTGGATGCGGACAAGGAAGGCTTTCTCCGGAGCGATGTTTCCCTGATCCAGATCGCGGGCCGCGCGGCGCGCCACGTGAACGGCAAGGTCATCATGTATGCCGACAAGGTGACGGATTCCATGAAACGGGCGATCGACGAGACCGCGCGACGGCGCAAGATCCAGGAAGATTACAACAAGGCGAACGGGATCACACCGAAGAGCGTCATCAAGGAAATCCGCGAGGGGATCGAGAAGTGGAAGAAGGCCGAGGAATTCGTCCATAACGTGGTTCACGAGTCATCGGCCGAACATGAAGCGAAGAACTACCTTGCCTTCCTGAAACAGCGCATGGAATCGGCCGCCCGCGCGCTCGAGTTCGACAAGGCCGCCCGCTACCGGGACGAAATCCGCAAACTGGAGTCTGAAAAAGGCGTCAAAAAAAGCGTGCTGGGGATTTCCCCGAAGAAGAGGCGTTAGCCCGGCCATATCCCGTCCCCGGCCGGAGAGGCCGTCCCCGCCGCACCTAAACGATATTGACCTCAGGCATGAGGTCGATCCCGAATTTTTCCCTCACGGACCGCTGGATGTTATAGGCCAGTCCGAGAATCTCTTTCGCGGTGGCGGGTCCGTAATTGACGAGC
>MWBI01000043.1 GCA_002068945.1 Candidatus Omnitrophica bacterium ADurb.Bin314 | reverse complement strand
AAGGCAATGAGGCCTTCCGCGCGCTGCTCAAGGACGCGCAGGATTTTTTTGATTACAAGTTGAAAGCCCTCGTCAGCCGCTATCCCAAACATGACGCGCTGGGTCTCGCGAAGATCAGCCGGGAAATGCTCGAGACCTTCCAGAAGATCAAGAATCCCTTGATCCGGTCGGAGTATTTCAAGCGGCTCTCGCGTGAGCTCCGGGTAGATGAAGATTCGCTTCGTGCCGAATTCAAGAATATGACCCGGCGCGCGGGCGGTCCGGCGGCGGGGCGCAGTGTCGCTGAGGCCAAACCGGTACCCAAACCGGCGGCGGTCGTTGTGCCCAAGGAAGAACTCATGCTCCTGTCGCTTATGATCGATGATAGTGACTTTCTGGAAAGAGCGGGGGACGAGATCTCCAAGGAAGACTTCCGCTCACCCGTCACGCGCGATTTTTTCGCTTATCTGCTCGCAACGCCGCTCCCCGAGAAAAAGAAGCCGCTCACGACCGTGCTCGGAAGAATCCAGGACGCCGCCTGCCGCGAGCAACTGGTGGGGACGGTGGCGTTTCTTGAAACGGTCGAAGACAAGGGGCAGGTCTTCGCGGACTGCGTCCGGACGATCCGGAAGAACCGGACGAGCAGCCGCCAGGAAGAGCTCAAACGCCTGATCCACGAGGCGGAACTGGGGGGGGATGCCGCCAAGGCGCTCGCCTATACACGGGAGTTCCAGGAGCTTCTAAAGCGTCCCAAAGGGGGGTGACCGCCCGGTCGCCCGCGTTGCAAATATCGTTTGTATTCCTTCCCGGCATAACTATAATATCCGATCCTATAATCCCCGTTGGACTCAGTGTCATTCTTTTGCGTGTGAGGTCTGTTCGGGATGGGTGCGGACACGGTGTTTTTCCCCAATAATCCTTAGAAATCGGAGATCAATCCGGGTGAAACGAGCAGTCAAGAAACCTTCCTCCAGGGCGTCCAAAACAGCCGCCAAGGCGAAATCCTCCAGGGCCTCTACAACTTCCAAAAAGGCCGCGGCGTCCGTGGTGTCCCCGCAAAAGGCCAATGCCATCGTCGAGAATCTGCTCGCCCTCGGAAAAAAACAGGGGTTTGTCACGATCGAGCAGATGAAAAAGCACCTGCCTTCCGAAATGCAGGGCGCCGACAAGGTTGAGGAGATCATCGCTAGGCTTGCGGAGAAGAATATCCAGGTCACAAGCGAGTCGATCGGCGAGCAGGGGAAGTCCACGATGGATGCCCTCCAGGATGTCGATGCCAAGAAGACGAAGGATTCCGAACTTGAAGAAGATGGCATTGAAGAGCCCGAGCGTGTCAGGATCGATGATCCCGTCAGAACCTACCTGCGGCAGATGGGGCAGATCGCCCTTCTGACCCGCGAGCAGGAGATCGCAATTGCGAAGAAGATCGAAGATTGCGAAGAGGACCTCAAGAAGGCCGTGTATCAGACCGGCGCCGCGCGTCATGAGGTGCTGGAAATCGCCCGCAAGATTCTGGACGGTGGGCTCCAGCTCGAAGAGATTGTTGACGAGGACCAGGAAGTCAAGATCCAGACGATCAAAAAGAAACTTCAGCAATTGATCCGGAAGTTCCGGGCATCGCGCAAGCGATCCAATGTATCGAACCTTCTGCTTCAGTTCAATCTGAGCATCGGCATCGTCGAACAGATCATCGCGAATCTCCGCGCCAAGTTGCGTGAACTCAAGAAAAACCGTGACGAGATCAAGAAAGTCCGCCGCAGTCATGTCCGCGGAAGGATCGGACAGCTGAAGGAACGAAACCGCGTGATCCTGGCTGAACTCGGTGAATCCGAAGAAGAACTCTTCGAGCATTTCAAGGAGATCATCAAGCGGGAGCACGATCTCACAAAGGCCAAGAAAGCGCTCGTGGCCGCCAACCTCCGTCTTGTCGTCAGCATCGCGAAAAAATACACCAACCGCGGTCTTTCCTTCCTTGACCTGATCCAGGAAGGCAATATCGGCCTTATGAAGGCTGTCGACAAATTCGAGTACAAACGCGGTTACAAGTTCTCAACGTACGCCACGTGGTGGATCCGCCAGGCGATCACGCGGTCGATTGCGGACCAGGCCCGTACGATCCGTATCCCTGTCCATATGATCGAGACCATCAACAAGTTCTTCCGCGCCTCCCGGCACCTCGTCCAGGAAACGGGCCGCGAGCCGACCCCCGAAGAGGTCGCCCAGGTCATGAAGATGCCGGTTGAGAAGGTCAAGGGCATCCTCAAGATCGCGCAGGAGCCGATCAGCCTCCAGACCCCGATCGGCGATGAAGGGGACACGACGTTCGGGGATTTCATCGAGGATAAAACCGCGGTTTCGCCTGCGAACGCCACCGCCTACAGTATGCTCAAAGAGCAGATGGATGATGTGTTGCTCACCCTGACCGAACGGGAAGAGAAGGTGTTGCGGCTCCGGTTTGGAATCGGGGATGGTTACCCCCGGACGCTCGAAGAGGTCGGCCACATCTTCAACGTCACCCGCGAACGTGTTCGCCAGATCGAGGCCAAGGCTCTCCGGAAGCTTCGCCATCCGACCCGCGCCCGCAAGCTCAAGAATTTTCTGGATATCAAGCTGAGCGAGTAATAAAATAGCCTCCGTTCGGATTCAGTTTTCTCACATCTGACGATAAAGTACCGGACCAGCCAGAGGTCGTGTATGTCTGAGAATCGGAAGTGTATCCTCATCATCGATGATGAGGATGATGTCTGCCGGATCGTCAAGACCCGCTTCGAGGCGGTGGGTTATAAAGTGGTGACCGCCAACGAGGGCGCCGAAGGTTTTAAGCAGACCGAGACTCACAAACCCGATATCGTTCTTGTGGACGTGCGCATTCCGTGTGGTGAGGATGGCTTGACCTATCTCCGGAAGCTGCGGTCCTACCGTCACGATAATATCGATCTTCAGACCAAAATACGCAAAACGCCGGTCATCATCCTGACGGGTTTCGGCGCGACGATGCAGTCCCTCTTCGAGATGGAGGGAATCAGCGGCTATATTGAAAAGCCGTTCGATCTTGTTAACCTCCAGAGCAAAATCGAAGGCGTTCTCAAACTGCGCTGAGTTTGTCCGGCAATCTCCCGATTGTTCTGTTGCCAATCCGTTTTTTCTCCGATATCCTACGCTCTGTCCGGGGTCCGGAGTATAAAGTTCGGAGTAAAGCCGTTCTTTCCGGGCTTCCGACTCAAGACTTCGCACCGGGTTCACGGGCCTATAGCTCAATCGGTTAGAGCAGAGGACTCATAATCCTTTGGTTGGAGGTTCGAGTCCTCCTGGGCCCACTTTTCTTTTCAGGTTCATATATTTCCCTCTTCTGCCGAAAAACTCTCCAGGGTTGGCATGGCTATTGCGCCAAGAGCGGTAACGCCCTGTGCCTCTGGGGGGGGGAATCCGCCCGTGTTTTAAATTTAACTGGACGGTATAGTCTTTTTAAAACACAATACCCTCTATTTCTATTGGGAGATTCAAAAAAAGGGAACGGATTATGTCTTCTCTGTTTGACGAGCTAATAAGAGAGCGATTGATTAGTTCGGAGCAGCTTGCTGACGCGAAAATGAAGCAGATTGGAGCCAAGAAACCTGTCCATGAACTCCTTGTGGACATGGGGTTTCTGAAAGAAGAAGACCTCCTTCAAACGGCTTCCAGGGTTTACAAGATGCCGCTATCTGATCTGGGCCGGGAAACCATTGATCCTGAAGCCCTCCACTTGCTGACACACGATATCGCCAGACGATACGGGGTATTCCCTGTCAGACGCGAAGAGGATGCCCTCGTTCTGGCCATGAGTAACCCCCAGGACCTCATGGCGATGGAGCAGGTGAGGATCCGGGCGAAGCTCAAAGTGAAACCCACCCTTTGCACGAAGAGTGATATTAACAAGGCTATCAACAAATACTATCAAACGGATGATTCAATCTATGACATTCTGAAAAATGTCCCCGCTGTAGCTCCGTTTGAAATTATCCGGGAAGAAGAAAACGGAGAAGTTGCTATCGATCAAACCTCCGTGAAGGACGAGGAGTCTCCGATTGTTCGTTTGTACAACCTGATTATGAGGGATGCGCTCAAGGCCCGGGCCAGCGATATCCACATTGAGCCGGAAGAAAATCAGGTGAAGGTCCGATATCGGGTTGATGGGGATTTGCGAAACATCATGGAAGTTCCCGCCAAATTGCAGGTGGAGCTTGCCGCACGGATTAAAATTCTCGCCGGTATGGATGTCGTGGAAAAACGGAAGCCTCAGGATGGACGGCTCAAGCTGCTTTTTCAGGA
>MWBI01000042.1 GCA_002068945.1 Candidatus Omnitrophica bacterium ADurb.Bin314 | reverse complement strand
TTTGTCCCGACTGTGCCGTCGGCTTTGTTGATCTCCCACGTATACGTCCCGCCGCCGGCATAAGTGGCGTTCCCGTCCGTGGTGATCGTTCCCGGGCTGTCCCCCGGGGAAAGCGTACTCCCGCTTCCGACCGTCAGACCGCCGGTCACGGTTCCCGACCCCGTGAGCGTTTGTCCATTCGAAAGCGTAATACCACCATTTTGGAGGCCACGGGTGTCCAGTTCGGCGTTGCCGGCAATCGCAATCGTGGATGGGCTCAAAATGCTATTGGTCGTCGCTCCGTTCGTCAGCACGAGAGAACCGGCGTTCACATCGATCTTGCCGGCGGCACCGTCAGATCCAGAAGCACTTGCACCGCCGCTTGTATCGATATTACCAGACACGGTAACAGTGCCGGCATTTACAGTAACAATGCCGCCGGCTCCTCCACTATCAGAAGCAGTGCCCATACCACCTTTGGTGGTAATGCTGGCCACATCTACAACCCCGCCATTAAAGGTCACGTCACCCCCCTTACTGCCACCACAATTCATAACGCACCCGCCCCCAGTTGTGGTAATTGTCTCCATAGTCGCCGATGTGACATTGATCGTAACACTGCCACTATCCCCCGGCAGATACCAATTTCCATCTCCTGCCCTCGTATCAATCGCTCCGATCGTATTCCCGGCGCCACCAGTGATCGTAACGTTACCCCCGGATCCACCTCCACCATCCCCCGAATCACTTCCTCCGCGTGTTGTAATTGAACCAGTAGTCATGGTCGTTTCAGCAGTTATAGCGACATTAGCTCCCGAACCGCTGTACGCGGCTCCTGTTGAAGAGCTACCATTCGCAACAATATTACCGGTTGTTACAGAACCTGATGTGCTGTTAAGCATAACCGATCCGGCATTGTGCCCACCATCATTCGAGGTATCCGCGCCACCCGAAGTCGTGATCGCGCCGGTCGAGATATCTCCCGTAGTCTTGATCGAAACATTTCCACCATTCTGATTGTTCCCGCCCGCGGTAGTAGTCAAACCACTAATAGCAACATCCGCCGTGCTGGTATCGGCAATGGTAAAGTTCTGACCGGCACCGGTGACGGACGCAAGGGTCAGCAAAGCGCCCGAGGCCCCGGCTCCGTCGCGGGCATCAATCGTGGCGTTTCCTGAGAGCTCTACCGTACCGAAGGTCAGCTTCTGTGTTCCGGCATTTGCAAGTGCTCCGATCCCGAGAGTAAGCGTTTGAACACCCATGCTCAAGCTTCCGAGCGTATGCTCCACTCCCGCGCCACCTGCGAGTCTATCCGAATTGATCGTCGCATTTCCCGTAAGGGTCACGTCCCGACCGAAATCAAGTCCCGTGTCATTGGCGAGACTCAAGGTTCCGCCTTCCATTGAAATCGAACCCGCCCCAAGAGCCTCTGCGTTCGTTGTCGCCCGAAGGGTTCCGGCGTAGATCGTTGTCCCGCCGGTATATGTATTCGCCCCCGAAAGCGTCAATGTCCCGGTTCCCGTTTTATTTAATGTTAAGACACCCCCTCCGGCTGCGATTACGCCACTGACCACCGTGTTTCCGGCTCCACCGAATTTCACGGTCTGTGCGGAACTCCCACCACTGGAACCCCCTGTGATATTTCCCGAGATCGTTAGTTGTGCCCCTGCACTATCGCTAATGATGTTATACGATGCTTCATTAGCTCCTGTGCCAAGGAGGATATTAGCAGCTATCGTTTGGGATCGAACAACGCTATCATACACCCAAATATTTCCCCATCTTTCGGCAAGCGCGACCGTATCCCCCGCTTGACCAATGGTATAAGCATCAGCATCCGCTGTTGAGAACCAGAGCGTATTAAGAGATGCAACACCCCCATCAATGTCAATGTCAATTACAGCTCCGCCGCCACCTGCGGCAGCATCGAAAGTGGCATCATTACTGGGCGTCCCCTCGAACCAGTTGCCTCCATGACTCCATTTGTCAGTTCCGGCCGCACCCGTCCACCTGTTAGCAAATCCGGAAACAGGGCTCAAGAAAATGAGGGCGAGGGAGAGAAGGACGGAAGGCAGGCGAATGGCGGTTTTCAAAGTAAACCTCCTGTCGGAGCTGTAAACGGAAAATTGCGTTTTTAATCCATGTTTAGAAACGGCCATAACAAAAATCACTGAAGCGAAAAATTTTAGTGCTGTCTTCCAGATAACACAAGGGATTTTCTCTGATTTTTCAGGAGAACTTGATTCCCGTCCTCGCTCTACCGCTTCCCGCTGCGACACCCAGTGCCGCAGCGGGGACGGGGACCACGCCCCGCTTGCTTTTCGGAGGAGACCCGGGTACGATGAGCGCATGTTGATCGAAGTTTTCTCAGAATCCCTGCGCGACACGCTGGCCGCAGTCCCATGGCTCATCGGGATTTATATCCTGCTTGAGTTCGTGGAACACCGCTTCGGCGACGCGATCACGGAACGGATCAGCCACAGGGTCCGCGTCGCACCTTTTCTCGGCGCCCTTTTCGGCTGCATCCCGCAGTGCGGTTTTTCGGTGATCGCAAGCGCCCTTTATGCCCGGCGGTGCATCTCGCTCGGCACCCTGCTCGCGGTCTTTCTCTCCACTTCGGATGAAGCCATCCCGGTCATCCTCGCCGACACGGACCAGGCGCATCTCATCTTTGACCTTCTCGGAGCCAAACTCGTCATTGCGACCGCCGCCGGCTATTTGATCGATCTTTTGATCAAGACCCCCCTTCATCCCGGAACGCACCCGGTCCTCCATGATCCGGCCGTCTGTGTCGAGGAACACCGCCACTGCTCATGCCATTCCCATTTCTGCCGTGAGCCCTGGTGGAAGACGTATCTTCTTTGTCCGGTTAAACACACGGCCAGCGTGGCCCTGTTCATTTTCGTGGTTTCGTTGATTATAGGGCTCGTGATCGCCGGGGCGGGAGAGGAAAACCTCGGGAAGCTCTTTTTTTCGGGAACACCCTTCCAGCCGCTCCTGGCCGTCCTGGTCGGCCTGATCCCGAACTGTGCCGCCTCGGTCGCGATCGCGGAAGTCTACCTGAAGGGAGCGATCACGTTCGGTTCGACCATCGCGGGACTTTGCGCGAGCGCCGGCCTCGGGATTCTCGTTCTTTTCAAGGAACTAAAGGACCGCCGCGAGACCTTTCGCATCCTCGGACTTCTCGCGCTCGTGAGCCTCGCCGCGGGACTTCTTCTGAATTGTTTTTCCTGAACACCGCCGGATTTTTCCCGGATCCGCGCGGGGAGAACTTCCCGAAAGACCGTTCTCTTTGCTGAATCCGGGCCGCGAAAAAATAAATTGCGCTCAATTCTTTCAAGAGTTTGCCGATTCGGTTACAATAGAGACCGTTCAAACGTCTTTCGGAGATCATTTATGGACATGAAGATTTTTTTGGCGACGCTCAGCGCGATTTTTTTTGCGGAGCTCGCCGACAAAACGCAGCTCGTGACGTTGACGATGTCGGGAAAGACCGGGAAGCCCTGGTCCGTCCTGCTCGGCTCGCTCACGGGATACGCTTTGGTTGCCCTGATCTCCGTGGTCATCGGCGCGGCGCTCGCGAAATATATCCGGCCGGAATATATCCGCTATGCCGGCGCGACGGCGTTCGTCGTGATCGGGGCCCTCATGTTCCTCGACAAAGTTTAACACCGCGCAACGGACAATGTTCGACGCGCAACGAAAGTATCGTTGGGCGTTGGGCCTTGTGCGTTGAGCCTCAACCAAGGGAAGGAGCCAAAACTATGGCCAAGAAAGTGAAAAAAGCGAAGAAGGCGAAAAAGGCAGCAAAAAAACCCGCCAAGAAAGCCAAAAAGAAATCCTGCTGCCGCTAACCCCATCAACCTACGAGGTTGGATCACTCCAACCTCGTAGGTTGGAGCGGTGGTCGACTGGCTGACCTGCCGGCTCTTCCGGCTCTCTCGTGAAAAGGTCCGGGACAATTTTCCGGTGTCGATTTGCGGAACGATCACGACACCCGACAACATCTTCACGGGATACCTCGTCAAAACACTCGAACCTTCCCTGACCTGCTCTGCGCGATGCCTAATCCCCTTACCCGATGTCCGGTCCTTTACGAAGACAAGGCCGTGATCCTTGTCCATAAGCCGTCGGGCGTCCTGTCTCATCCAAACGCGAAAGGACAGACCGCGGCCTATGAGGGCCCCTACGATCCGGATACCCGCGAGTTCCGGACGCCGGCGGGGC
>MWBI01000041.1 GCA_002068945.1 Candidatus Omnitrophica bacterium ADurb.Bin314 | reverse complement strand
GCGAACGATCTTACAAGATTCTCTTTCTGGGGCGGCTCTTGATCGGACTTGTTTTCGCTTATTCCGGATACACCAAGCTCATGGATCCGGTGGAGAATTTCCAGGCCGGGATCGCGGCGTATGATGTTATTCCTTACATGATGGTTCCCTGGATCGCACGAATCATTCCGTGGGTGGAATTCATCTTCGGCGTTTTTATGCTCACAGGATACATGACGCGTCTCAGCGCGGCTGTGTTGGCCGGCCTTTCCTGGAGCTTTGTTCTCCTTATCTGCGTGACATGGCTTGCCACCCGAAGTCTTCCGTCCGATTGCGGATGCTTTGGCGAGGGGAGCCTGGTCCATCTTAAGCCATATCAGGTGCTCATTATGGATCTCGTGAATACCGTGATAGGTCTCAAGCTTTTCCTCACCAGGGAACATCCAGCCAGCCTCGATTCTCTCCTCAGCAAGTAAGACTATTTTCAGGAGTGTCGTCGTGTATGAAATGTTTTCTTATGCTCATGGCAGGTTATAAATCGCTATGTTTGCTATTTGTTGACATTAATTCTTCATTTAAATGTTAATTTGCTCTCTTGTAATTAGTGACCGGGGCGGTTAGATTTTATACAGGCTAACGTCGAAAGGTCAGGTAATATCGGCATGAATTGACAATAAAAGATTCCCACAAACGCCCCGGGGACAGTAAAGCCGGAAGTGCACAAGGTCCGGCATGCCAGTCCCCGGGGTCCTGCCTTGTTTCCAATTGCATAAATGTATAAAAATTTTGAGGAACAAGACGGCCTCCAACACACGGTATCAGCCTTTTATGTCCCCGGGGTCTCGCCTGGGTGAGATTTTTCTTCTTTGGGCAAGTAGTGCTTTTTGATGGATTTCTTCTGAAATAGCGCGGTTGAAAGCCCCTGTAGTTGTTTTGTTTGTTATGTTGGTTATCGCTAGTTTTTGATCTAAAGGTTACATCTTGCTATATTTAATCTTTTGTGAAAGGTTTTTCTATGGGGTATATTCTGCCTAGGTGGTATAGATGATGAAAGATATAGCATTAAAAAACACTGGAATTGTTCTCATCGTGTTGATGTGCATGCCTCTGCTCGCCCTGGCAGAACAGCCGGGCCGGCTCACAGCGGGAGAACAGGGTAGCGCCAATACTCCGACGGTTCCGGCGACCACAGCTAAAAGCGTGAAAGAGCGCGTTATTCCGGTCAATGATTATCACGGCCCTCTGATTCAGATTGGCGCCAGGGAGCCTGTGATTAGAACCCTTACAAGCGAGGAAGCCGCACTTGCGTTGTCATTCAAACTGTACGCCGAAGGTGTTTGCGGCCGGGAGGACATGTCGGTCTTTAACGTTGTTATCAAGCAGTATCTGGACCGGACAGGCGCGAGTGTCCGGATGAGCGGCGCCGGCGACTTTGTTTTCGAAAACGAACTTGCCGGCATGAATCCGGGAACCGCTTCAGGGAACTCCGATCAATGGGATGTGATTGTGGATCAGAAAACGAAGTATTTTTTTTCAAATCTGAAAGAGTATGTCGAACAAACTCAAGGCGGGGCGTCGGGCGGCAATACTTCTTCCGACAAGCTTGCCCGGTCGTTTAATAATCTGATCAACAGCGCCGGTTTTACGACGTATGTGTCCCCAGGCTCTGCGAAAACGGATGCGATCACCGAGACCGCGGTGTGGGCGGTCCGAACACTGGCCAATATGACCGCGGAAACGGCGGCGGAGGTCGGTGAACGCTTCGAAGATGATGCCACAGATCGCGCACGGGAGGTGACGTCGGCGCTGGATAGATGGCTTGAGGCGGATCCGGGAAAGACAGCTCCGGATGTCAGTAACGACGACTCTTGTACCGTGCTTGCCAGCGTCAGCCTGGATGAGAAACTCGCGGCCATGCATGTCCTGATGAATCCTTCCCGGCAACTCCATCCGTTCCTTCGGTGGTATCTGAACAAGAGATACATGACCGAAGAGCGCGTGAAAGCGTACGAAGAAGCCCAAGCCAGGGTTATCACGATCTACCGGATGGCTAAAGAGGGCAAGGGACTGATCCGATATAAGGGGAAGATCGGTCCGGCGTATCTTCCGTTCATGAATGAAAAAGGCGGAAGCTATGAGCTGGTCCGGATGAACGGATCCGCGACACCCAAATAACGGGGGCCCCTTGAGCCTTGTGAGACGCCTTGTTCCCGCCTTTTTTCTTTCTGCTTTTCTCGTTGTTCCCGCGTTGGTGTTTGCTGCGTCGCCCGCCAAAGATGAAGTTCTCGCCAGGTATGAAAAAGCCGTAGCGCTGACGGAAGAACTCCGTCTCCCCGAAAAAGATTCCGAATCTCTCCGTGCCAAGATCCGCGAGGCGGGAGAATCGCTTATGGTAAATGACCTTGCCAATGCATCCGATCTTCTGGATGAAAGTATGGTGGCCCTTGAAGTGATCCGCCGGGATGATGTGAAGAAGGGTTCGGCCGATTTCCGCCTCGAATGGCTTGAGACATACCTGAACGTGTTCCGGTGGTTCGCGGTCATCGCGCTTTTAGGGTTCCTTTTTGAGCGATGGCCGTTTTACGGCAAGATGCTGGAGGGGAACAGGCTCTCCCTCCGGGGAAAGGTTCTGCTCGGGCTGATCGCTTCGGCCGTATCCGTGCTTCTCGCGGTTTTTGATCTGTCGCGATACGGCGAATCTTCCTGGATGTTCTTTGATGTCCAGCTTGTGCTCGTGACAGCGGTCTCGCTTTACGGGGGGCTGGTCACGGGACTTCTTTCGGGGCTGCTTGTAGCGGCATTCCGGTATTTCCTGAAGGCAGACGATCTTGTGTATCCGCTGCTGGCTCTTGGGGCCGGGATCACAGGCGGGTTCTTTTCCCTTTGGGAGCGTGATTTCAGGCGTTATGCCCGCAGGGCGTTCGTGGCCGGGACCCTTACCGGTCTCGGGCACGGGATTTGCGTCTACGGCCCTTCGGCGGACAGCGTGTCCGCGGGGTACCTTGTTTTTGCCGTTGCTTTCCTGGCGCTTCTCGAGGGGACAGGCGTGTACCTTTTCGCTGCAGTGATTTCCGGAGTTCTCCGCGAAAAAGCCCGGCGAAGACTTCAATATGACTTTTTAAAAACGCGCCTGCTTCTTCTTCATTCCCAACTTCGCCCGCATTTTCTGTTCAACACCCTGAACACGATCGCGGCCGTTTGCGGGAACGGCGACGCTTCGGCGGGGGAACGGCTTGTCCTCCGGTTGTCCGATTTCCTCAGACATACGTTTGACCGCAAGGAGTCCTCTGTCACGCTGAAACAGGAGATGTCTTTCGTGGACGCTTATCTTGAGATCGAATCCGCAAGGTTCGGCGGACGCCTCAAGGTGGTCAGGGACCTGCGCGTCAGCGAAGCCGCATGGGGCCGGTTCATCCCGATCCTCGTGATTCAGCCGCTTGTGGAGAATGCCGTCAAACACGGTGTGTCCAAAAAGCCCGAAGGCGGGACGATCACGATCCGTCTCACCGAAGAGGCCCGTGTGCTGAAATGCGAGATTATTGATGACGGACCCGGAAGGGACGAACAGTATTTTAAAGAGCTCTTCGCGGGGAAAGCCGCCGCGGACGATGTCGGGATCGGAGTGCGGAATATCCATGAGCGGCTGGTCCAGCTTCACGGCAAGGGCCGCGGGCTCAGTTATGAATCCGCGCCGGGAAAAGGGACCCGCGTAAGGTTCGAGATCCCGTTCGGCGAAAGAGAGGAAAACCCATGATCAGGATATTTGTTGCGGACGATGAAGAACTGGCCCGGAACCGGCTTTTGAAATTCCTCAAGGAGGACCCGGAGATCGAAGTGATCGGGACCTCTGCGAATGGCGCCGAGGCCGCTTCCAAACTGGAAAACCTGAACCCGGAGGCCGCCTTTCTCGATATCGACATGCCGGGAAAGAGCGGCATCGAGATCGCCCTTGAACTGGCCGCTGAAAAAGAACCGCCACTCGTGGTCTTTGTGACCGCCCACAACGAGTACGCGATCAAGGCGTTCGAGGCCCACGCGGTCGACTACATCCTGAAGCCTTTTGACCCCGCGCGGCTGAAAGTCGCGCTCGAACGGATCAAAAAAGAGCTGGCCCTGAAAAAGCCGGGAAAGCAGGACCTGGAGGCTCT
>MWBI01000040.1 GCA_002068945.1 Candidatus Omnitrophica bacterium ADurb.Bin314 | reverse complement strand
CACCGAGGCGGGGAAAAAGGCCGTTTCTTCGCACACGGCGTCATTGGCCGGCAATGACGAGATCAATTCCGCCGCCTTCCGACAGAGCGGAATCATCCGCGCACGGGACAACGAACACCTGTTCGGCCTGATGAAGGCCTTCTCCAAACAGCCGCTGCCCCCCGGAGACGGGGTACTGGTCGTGACCTACACGGGTTCGCTCGGGGTCGCCGCGACGGATACGCTCTATTTGAACGGTCTTCGGCTCGCCGAACTCGAACCGGACCTGAAAAACCGCCTCATTCAAATTCTTCCGGATTATGTCAGCACCTTAAATCCCGTGGACTATTCGTTCAGCATGGACCCGCGGCAGCTCCGAGAGACCATCCAAATCGGCGTGGAGAGCGAGGATGTCGGCGGTCTTATCGTGGTGATTCAGGGAGAAATCCTCGGCTCCTTCGTGGACTCGTTGCAATCCATCGACTATCGGGGGAAACCGATCCTTGGTTGCGTGGCCTGCAAGGAGTTTATGATGGAAGACGTGATCCGGATGGAGAAGGCGGGCATTCCCGTCTATTCAACAGTGGAAATGGCGGCCGAAGCGCTCTCGGCGATGCGGCGCTACCGCTTGTATAGGGAAAAGTTGCGCAGATAACCCCCCTGCCCCCTTTCCCGCTTCTACCTGTTCTCGGGGAGAGGGGGCAATCTTCACGGCTCCGCCTTGAGGACATCTCCTGCCCGTTCGATGTCCCGATGGATCTGCTCAATCAGCTTTCCGGAATTCTCGAAACGGACCTCGTCTCGAATCCGCTCGATGAAGAGAATCTCCAGATCTTCTCCGTAGAGGTCCCGCCGGAAATCGAAAATGTGGGCCTCGATGGTTTGTTCCTGTCCGGAGAAAGTCGGGTTGAAGCCGATGTTGACAATCCCGTCATGGCGATGTCCCCGGAACAGCACCCGGACTGCGTAAACGCCTCGTCGGGGGACCAGTTCCTTGACAGGAATGATATTGGCGGTCGGGAAACCGAGCTGGACCCCTCGGCGGTTCCCGGAGGTCACCCGCCCCCCGAGGTTGTAAGGCCGGCCCAGAAGGGTTGCAGCGAAACGGACATCCCCGGCGAGGAGGGCCTCCCGGATTTTTGTGCTGCTGATGACGGTATCGCCGACACAGAAAGCGTTCATCACATCGACCTCAAATCCCAGCCGGCGACCGGCTTCGGATAGGAAAGTCTCGTTTCCCTCCTTTCCCCGTCCGAAGGTATAATCGTGGCCGATGATGATCCGCCGTATCCGAAGCTGTTCCCAGAGGATCCCGTGGACGAACTCCGTCGCAGTCATCCGGGCATATTCGGCAGAAAACGGGATCAAGATGAAAGCATCCAAACCCAGTTCCGCCAGCAGGCGGATCTTCTCCTCCGTCGTGGTGATCAGATAGAAGGGCCGCAGCTCGGGGTGAAGGATCATTTTCGGGTGGGGATCGAAGCTGATCGCCGCCACCGGACGACCTTCCAGGCGCGCCGCTTCGACCAGTCTTCGGAAGATAGACCGATGGCCAAGATGGACGCCGTCGAAATTGCCGATGGTTACAAAAGCGCCCTTGAGGTTTTCAGGAATCTCCCTGTTTTCTCGGATCACATCCATGATCAGTCCTGCTTTCCCTTACGGGGGCGATACCATAGCATCTATTCCGTCAATTTCAAGAACAATCGTTTCCGGTGTCAACCGCCTGCGGCGGCGAGGCAACACTCTCCCGGAAGACCTGCCCGACACTCCCGATGCCGCCATCCGGCAATCCCATAGGGTGCGTTTCGCTCATGGTCATTTTTTCTTGACAATGGCGGCGCCGCCGGTGTAATGATTCATCACATTTCCGTGATGCGGAGATTGCCGAAGTGGCGGAATTGGTAGACGCGCTAGGTTCAGGGTCTAGTGGGGGTTCCCTCGTCCCGGTTCAAGTCCGGGCTTCGGCACCATAGGAAAAACGGAGGGTTGGCTGAGACATCGGTTAGCCCTCTTTTACTTTTAGGGGCACTTGGTCAACGGTTTGGTCAACACTTTTCAAAAAACCTTCCATTGGGTCAACGGCTTTCCGGATATCAAATACATCGACGGTATCCTACCAAAGAAGCGTTTCCCCTGTGGAATGATCTGTGACTTTCATGGTTAAAAAAATAGGCTTGAGTTTTACTTTTCTTCTTGCGTTGCTTCTCGTTGCCGTCCTACAGGGCTGCGGCCTTTTTAGAACAAAAATCCCCAATGGTGTCATTTTGGGACAGGTGCCTGAAGATAAATATATCATGATAGAAGATGTAAATTATCATTACAGGGAATACCCCGGAACAGGGCGTGATGTCTTTCTGCTGCACGGGTTTGCCTCTTCGACATATACATGGGAGGAAATGATTCCTAACCTCACCAAACAGGGGTATCATGTCTGGGCGCTTGACATGAAGGGAGCCGGTTGGTCCGACAAGCCTGTGAATGCAAAATACGACATTTTCACCCTCACACAGGAAGTGAATCGGTGGATGGAGGTTATCGGCCTAAAAGATGTGGTTTTTGTCGGCAACTCCCTGGGCGGCGCGATCGCTGTTCTGATGGCTCAGGAACATCCTGACAAAACCGGAAAGCTTGTTTTGATTGATTCAGCGGGATATCCGATCAAAAAACCCTTTGTGATCCGAATGGCAAAAATGCCTCTTGCCGCAGAAATCACGAAACTTTTTTTCGGGCGATGGATGGTAAGGTGGAATTTGAAGGAAGTTTTTTTCAATGATGACCTGATCACGGAAGAAAAAATAGACGCCTATTATTTTAGGATGTGCACAGATCATATCCTGGATGCCAAGGTATCGCTTGCCCGGTCACTCAACTCCGAACCCGACGATTCATATATAAGAAGGATAGCGGATATAAAAAATCAGACACTGATCATATGGGGCGAAAACGACGAATGGATCCCTTTGGAATCGGGATATCAATTTAAAAATGATCTATCGAATTCAGAGCTGGTGATCCTTCCGGAATGCGGACACATTCCGCAGGAGGAAAAGCCCGAACAGACGGCAAAAATCATCATCAATTTTATAGAACGAGACCGTTGAAAATGTCCAATTTTGGCCAAGTACAAGGAAAACGATCATTTTTTACATGATAGGACCAGGACCTGGGTGTGGACTTTGCACAGTATCCTTACCGAAAAGGATTGCGCTGCATCGAATGCTGCCTGCGGGCTCATCATGTCACACGCGATCGCATGGAAATGGGCACTGCAATTTCTCACTGCATACTGGCCTATGTTAACAAGCAGCAAGACTCGCGCATGCGGGCAGATTTTGTTCGATATTTTAAATGCCGGTTCACTGACGGTATTCAACGTCTTGTTCTGCTTGATTTTCCAGTGACCATCTGCTATTGGGGAACCCATAATAGCTTCATTCATTTGGTGATAGGTTGTCTTGAATGGAGTGTTTCATCCATTGCATTCTATAAAGAATGCCGGAGACATCCCAAACAGGAGACGAATCGTGGTCATTAAAAGGGAACGCACTGATATCAGGCAACGGCAGATCATTGATGCAGCCGGTAATCTGATCTGCAAGTACGGAAGTGAACATCTGACGGTTAAGAAGATCGCGGCGGAGGTCGGCATCTCCGAAGCGGCCATCTACTGTCATTTTAAAAGCAAAAAAGAAATTTTATCATTTATGCTCAGTCACATCGAGGCAGTTCTCCTCCATGACATCTCGCGTGATCGCTTCGGCGCGAAAACTGTGACTCTCGAAAGCATCGACAAAGTCTTCCGCAAACATTTTTCGGCGATCGGCAAACGCAAAGGCATATCCTTTCAGGTCATCGCTGAGATTATCAGTCTCGGTGATTGGAATCTTAACAGACAGGCATTTCAAATGATCGAAAGGTACATCTCCCGTCTCAAGGAATTGCTCTCTGAAGGGATCCGGAACGGGGCCATCTGCAAAGACATCGACCTCGACGCATCAGCGACATTGCTCTTCACCTTTATTCAGGGTCTTTTAAACATATGGGCCCTCAGCGAAGGTAGCTTTAATGTGGTGAAGAAATATGAAGCCATCTGGAAGATATACCGTAAAACAATCGCCATCCCCTGACATTCGTTCAAAGATTTATCATTGCTTCCGCCCATAATTCAAATATCCCCGCCCAATTGAACAGCCGGCAAGTGCCCATCCTATCCCGGGAAGAAATCTCATAAAAAAATATATTGACAACCAAGCGATCACTCGCTTATATTAGCGAGCAATAACTTATATAAAGTGGGAGAATGCATGCATAGCTTTATCAAGATTCTTGGTTTGGTCTGTGCCTTCGGTCTCGTCCTATTTCTAGGCATTGAAGACTTGCTGGACATTGAAGAATTGGACAAGGCCATTAAACTTCCCATTGTCGCCGTGCTCATGCTGGTCATTCTATACTGTCTGAAAAAGGAATCCAGAAAAACAAGATCCGGGAAAAACCGCTGAACCATTGCCGAAACTGTTCGATACGGCGGTTTCACTTTAAAAAAGGAGGAGGAAAATGATGGTAGGAAATGTTGGAAAGGTAAGCATGGGTCTTATTCGAGCGATTTTGGGGGTCGTTTTCGCGATAGCATGCATTGCATTCGCAAAGACCATGGACTTGAACGGTTTTATCACGGCTGCAATCGTCATTGTGGGGGTGATCGTGATGATCATCTCCCTCGCGGCGGCGGGGGCCAAGAGTTCAAAAGAGGAGCCCGCCAAGCAATAATCTCTAGTCACCTGAGAGCGCCCTCACGTGTCCGTTAAAGCCCGGCTCTCCCGAGGTACGATCACCCCTGCCAATGACGATGTCAACCTCGGCAGGAGCGCAGTATCTGTCGCGAAGTACTGCAGAATCTCAAACGGAATGCGGCATCCGGGAAGTAGGAAAGGCTGAAATGCCTATTCGACCGTGCTTTGAGAACCATTTCATTTTTTCTTTATGGGGCGACTCTCCTCAACACGCTTAACTCGGATTTTACTTCATATAAAGGAGGGCTAATGGGATTTTTTTCTTTCAAAAAAAAGGTGGTCCGGCAAATCGAAGGAGAGGCTTGGGGCAATCTGGTCAATGACCATGGTTATGACGTGGATACCCTTTCCAACTTCATCCGATGCGTGAAAAAAAGGGGATTGCAGGGAAACGAACCGGTCACCCTTCTGAGAATCTTTGATTTGCGGGAAATAGCGAAAAAAGGGATTGAGATCGGCAGTTGGGAAACACTTGATCAGCACCCCGACCTGATTCTCTTGGAAGGACATGAAAATAAAATGGGCAAGGTTCTTTTCAAGTAGAAAAATCAACGAATTTTTTTCTTCACCACCAGGGAATCTAACGGGCACCCACCAGAAGAACCTTGCCTGAAACGCTCAGACGGATTCAGGCATATTTCTCCGTTCGGTAGCGGGCCATCCGGACCTGCGCATCGAGATCTCGCTTTCGGAGCCGGACGCTCCCCGGGGTCACCTCAACGAGTTCATCCTCGGCAATAAACTCGATGCACTGGTCGAGCGACATCGGCCGCGCGGGCCGCAGGATCACGGTCTGGTCCGAGGTGGAGCTCCGCATGTTCGTCAATTTCTTCTCCTTGACGATATTCACGTTCATATCGACGGAGCGGTTCCGCTCCCCGACGATCATCCCGGCGTACACCTCCGTCCCCGGCGAAACGAAGAGTTCGCCTCGGTCGGCCATTGCATGACAGGCGTAGGCGGTGGTCTTACCCGGCCGGTCGGCCACGAGCGCCCCCGTCATCCTCTGCGGAATTGCGCCGGTCCAGGGCTCATACCCCTCAAAAAGGGTGTTCATCACACCGGACCCCTTCGTATCCGTCAGGAAATGGGTCCTGAAACCGATCAGGCCGCGGGCCGGAATGACAAACTCCAGGTTCACCCGGCCGCTTCCCTTGTTGACCAGGTTGACCAGCCGGCCTTTGCGCGCCGCAAGCTTCTCGGTCAGAATCCCGATGAATTCCTCAGGGGTATCGATGAAGAGACGCTCGACCGGTTCGAAAACCCTCTCGCCCTCCTGGCGCGTGATCACATGGGGTTTGGAAACCATGAACTCATACCCCTCGCGGCGCATGGTCTCGATCAGGATAGCCATCTGCAGTTCGCCCCGCCCGCACACCTCGAAGGCGTCGGCCCGCTCCGTCGGCTTCACCCGGAGCGACACATTCTTGAGAATCTCCCTCTCCAGCCTCTCCTTGAGGTGCCTGGAGGTGAGGTATTTACCCTCCCGACCGGCCAGCGGGCCGTTGTTCACGAAAAAGAGCATCGAAACCGTCGGCTCGTCGATACGAATCCGGGGCAGGGGTTGCGGATTCTCCAGAGAGGAGACCGTGTCGCCGATCTGGACATTCTCCACACCGGAAAAGGCAACGATGTCTCCCGCCTCGACCCGCTCCGCCGGAACCTTTTTCAGTCCCACAAAGGTGTATAGCGCGGAGAAGCGGACCCCCGGGGAGATGGTCCTGTCGCCGCAGAGGCTGTATGCCTGGCGCATCTCCAGGACGCCGTTCATCAGGCGGCCGATCGCGAGCTGACCCACGTAGGGATCGTAGTCGAGATTCGTCACCAGAAACTGCGGCACGGCATCATCGTCCCCCTCCGGTCCCGGGATCGCCGTGAGAATCGTCTCGAAGAGCGGCTGAAGATCCGTCGAGGAGTCTCCCGGCTTCCGTTGCGCAATGCCCCGCTTCGCATTCGTATAGAGGATCGGAAATCCGATCTGTTCCTCCGTCGCATCCAGGTCAATGAAGAGGTCGTATACCTCGTTGATCACCGTCTCGATCCGCGCGTCGGGCCGGTCGATCTTGTTGATGACCAGCACAACAGGAATCCGCCTGGCAAGGGCTTTTTTCAGGACAAAGCGGGTCTGCGGCAGCGGACCTTCGCTGGCATCGACCAGCAGCATCACCCCGTCCACCATGTTCAGGCTTCTCTCGACCTCCCCGCCGAAATCGGCATGGCCCGGCGTGTCCACGATGTTGATCTTCACCCCCCCATAACGGACCGCGGTGTTCTTGGCCATGATCGTGATGCCCCGCTCCCTCTCGAGATCGAGCGAATCCATCACGCGATCCTCAACCACCTGATGGTCGTTGAAGGTTCCCGTCTGGCGGAGCATCCCATCGACCAGCGTTGTTTTGCCGTGGTCCACGTGGGAGATAATCGCTATGTTGCGGATGTTCGTTTTTCGCATGTGGATCCCTTACGCAGGATTCTCCTTCCGATCGCGTCCGCGTCCCCTTCCGCTCCGGCGCCGGGGGCGTTTCTTCCCGCCTCCGGGAGCGGACCCGCCGGAGCGCGAAAATGCGCCTGGCGACGTCCCGTCTTCTTCCGGCGCTTCGGCCGAGGGAGACAGGGGTGCAGCCTGGAGGGTCCGCTGGTAGTATTCATCCAGCAGCATCGCGATCAGCGGCGACTCTTCCTCGGCGTCGGCCAGACTCCGGCCCAACGCTATGAAGCGCCGCATCCGTTCCTTTTCGAGGCTGTCGCGGGACCGCAGTTCGGCCTCCAGTGCGGCAACCACCCGCTGAGCGACGATCCCTTCGACATCCTCGTCCGTGGGAACTTTTCTTTCCATCAGATCGGTGATGTTGAAGCTTCGGGCAATCGATTTCAGGGCAAACTGTTCCATGCCGGCCACCAGCGTGATGGCCGTGCCGGCCGCCCCGACGCGCCCGGTGCGCCCCGCGCGGTGGATATAGAGCTCGGGATCCTCCGGCGGCTCGTACTGGATCACGTGCGACAGGTCGGGGATGTCGATCCCCCGGGCCGCCACGTCCGTCGCCACGAGGAAGCGGAGCGTTCCCTTGCGCACCCGCGCCATGACCTTTTCGCGCGCCCCCTGGGCAAGATCCGAGCTGAGCTCATCCGCATCGTATCCGAATCGCTTGAGGACCACCGAGACGAAGTGCACCGTCGAACGCATGTTGCAGAAGATGATCGCCGAAATGGGATTCTCCATCTCGATGATCCGGACGAGGGATCTTTCCCGCTGCATCCCCGGGACGACATAGTAGGCATGCTGCGTCGCGGTTACATGGATGTGGTCGCGGCTCAGGCTCAGAAACTCCGGTTTGCGAAGGAACTCCGCGGCCAGACGGATCACGAACGGGGGCATCGTTGCGGAGAACATGTAGCCGTTGATCGGTTGCTGCGGCAGGAACTGCTGGACGCGCTTCATGTCGGGATAGAATCCCATCGAGAGCATCCGGTCCGCCTCGTCGAAAACGAAGACCTGCAGGTGATCGAGGAGCAGGGTCCCCTTGAGGAGGTGGTCGAGAATACGCCCCGGCGTCC
>MWBI01000039.1 GCA_002068945.1 Candidatus Omnitrophica bacterium ADurb.Bin314 | reverse complement strand
GTGGAAGGTAAGGTCGCGGATATAATCTTTCTTGATGTCAAGAATATCTTTTTCGTTGTCCTTGCATAAAACGATTTCCTTGATTCCTGCACGTTTCGCTGCGAGAATTTTTTCCTTGAGGTCATGGACCACGGTCTTGATCCTGAAAAACGCGTGATCGCGGAATCCTGCCGGCTCGCGAAGGAGTTCAAAATCGATCTCGCGGCCACAAACGACGTTCACTATATCCACCAGAACGAAGCGATGGCGCATGACGCGCTGATCTGCATCGGGACCGGTGCGAAGCTCGAGGAGCCGAACCGCCTCCGCTATCATGGGGACCAGTATTACCTGAAATCGGCCGAGGAAATGAACCATCTTTTCCGGGAGATTCCCGACGCGATCCGGAACACGGTCCTCATCGCGAACCGCTGCAACATCGAATTCGATTTCAAGAAACTCTACCTGCCCCAGTTCCGTCCGCCGGAGGGGAAGACCCAGGAACAGTATCTGCGCGAACTTTGCCAGGAGCAGCTCAAGGCGCGCATGGGCGGCGCGATCCCGGAGGACTACCAGAAGCGTCTCGAGATGGAGACGACCCTGATCGCGAAGATGGGCTACGTCAGCTACTTCCTGATTGTCTGGGACTTCATACGTTTTTCGAAAGACAAAGGGATCCCCGTCGGTCCGGGCCGCGGGTCGGCGGCGGGGAGCCTTGTCTCCTACGCGCTTCACATCACTGATATCGATCCGCTCAAGAACCACCTCTACTTCGAACGCTTCCTGAACCCCGAGCGCATCAGCATGCCCGATATTGATATCGATTTCTGCTACGAGCGCCGCGACGAGGTCATCGACTACGTAAAGCGCAAATACGGCACGGACAAGGTCGCGCAGATCATTACGTTCGGAACAATGAAGGCCAAGGCCGTGATCCGCGACGTCGGGCGCGTGGCCGGGCTTTCCTACGGCGAAGCGGACACGATCGCGAAACTGATCCCGAATGAGTTAAACATCACGATCGACCAGGCTATCGAAAAAGAGCCGGCCCTGAAAGAGCAGATCGCGAAGGACTCGCGGATCGCGAAACTGATCGAAACGGCCAAGGCGCTCGAAGGCCTCTCGCGTCACGCCTCCGTCCATGCCGCGGGTGTCGTGATCTCGGACGTGCCGCTCACGGATCGGGTCCCGCTTTTCAAGGCCGAGGACCAGATTTGCACCCAGTTCGCGATGAAGGACCTCGAGAAGATCGGGCTCCTGAAGATGGATTTCCTCGGCCTCAAGACGCTGACCGTCATCAATCAGGCGGTCAAGATCATCAGGAAGATGCACGATGTCGCGCTCGATATCCACAACCTGCCTGAGGATGACCCGGAGACCTACGAAATGCTCGCGCGGGGGGACGCGTTCGGTGTGTTCCAGCTGGAAAGTTCGGGGATGCGCGATCTCCTCAAAAAAATGAAGCCGTCGAAGTTCGATCACCTCGTGGCCCTCCTTGCGCTCTACCGCCCGGGGCCGCTCGGCAGCGGCATGGTGGACAATTTTGTGGAGCGTATGCATGACCCGAAGCTGATCAAGTATGACCATCCGGGGCTTGAGCCCAGTCTGAAGGAGACCTACGGCGTCATCCTGTACCAGGAACAGGTCATGCGGATCGTGAGCGACCTTGCCGGGTTCACGCTCGCGCAGGCCGATTCGCTCCGCCGCGCGATCGGCAAAAAAATCCCGGAGGTTATGGCGAAGGAAAAGAAAGCCTTTATCGACGGTGCCATGAAACGGGGTGTGAAGGAGAAAGTCGCCGAGAAGATCTGGGACCAGATCGATTACTTTTCGGGGTACGGGTTCAACAAGTCCCATTCCACGGCGTATGCCGCCGTATCGTACCAGACGGCGTACCTGAAGGCCCATTATCCGGTGGAGTTCATGACGGCACTGCTTACGTCCGAAATGGGAAACACGGACAAGGTTGTTCAGTACATCGATGCCTCCAAGAAGATGGGGATCGAGGTCCTTCCGCCTTCCGTGAACGAAAGTTTCAAGGAGTTCACGTGTGTCGGCAAGAACATCCGTTTCGGGCTGGCCGCGATCAAGAATGTGGGGGCGACCGCGATTGAATCCGTGATCGCGAGCCGTACACAAAACGGCTCCTTCAAGAACTTCTTCGAGTTCGTCCAGCGCGTCGATCTTCGCGTCTGCAACCGGAAGGTCCTCGAGAGCATGATTAAGTGCGGAGCGTTCGACGAATGGAAGCTCCACCGCTCGCAGCTGATGGCCATGCTCGACACGGCCATCGAGATGGGTTCAAACCTCCAGAAGGATCGCAACCGCGGTCAGATGTCCTTTTTCGAGAGCGGGGGAGAGGGCGGGGCCTTTCACGACGAGAATGCCGCGATCCCGGATATCCCCGAATGGCCGGAGGGACAGCGCCTTGCGTTCGAACGCGAACTGCTCGGATTCTACGTCTCCTCGCACCCGCTCTCCAAGTACGCGAAGATCCTGAAGAACTATGCCTCGGCCACTTCCGACACGCTTTCCGACTTCAACCACCAGGCCGAGGTCACGATGGGCGGCGTGGTCGATCAACTGAAGGAAATTCTCACGAAGAAAGGGGACAAGATGGCGTTTGTGACGCTTCAGGACCTTCTCGGGTCCTGCGAGGTCATTGTGTTCCAGAACGTCTACAAGGAGGTGTCGAATCTCATCCAGAAGGACCGGCTGATCTTCGTGCGCGGGAAGATCGACGCACGGGACGACACCCCGAAGATTCTTGCCGACGAGATCGTTCCCCTGGGGGAAGTGCCCAGGCGTTTTACGAAACTTGTGGCGATCAGCCTGAAGACAGCGGGGCTCGTTCCTGACACCCTGAAGGAGGTCCGGCGGATTCTTATGAAACACAAGGGTGCGGTGCCGGTTTACATCAGCCTCATGGACCCGAAGGGGCGGCGCACGGTTCTCGATTCCGGAGAGAATCTCAAGGTCGAGACGTCGGATGCTCTTTTCGAAGAGCTCGAGCATCTTCTCGGTGAGAATTCCGTCAAGATTCGTTCCTGATGTCCTATCCTCAGCAAATTGCCGGCCTGTCACGATGTCGAAGAATCCCGTCAAGAAGCCTCTCCCGTCTCGCTCTATGCCGTGGAACTCCACCTAGGGGGGGGAGCGGTTCGTGAAAATTGCCCGACTTCTTATTTAACCCCCTGCCATGATTGAATTTATGACGAAATCCCTTGACGGTCCCGTGCGGATTTGCTATCTTCCTCTATCTTCAAACAGGACAAGCAGTTGGGAAAACTCCAACGCAGCTGCCCGCAAAGGAGGTGAGAATCTTGACCAAGAAGGACATTGTCATGAAAGTGTCGAATGAGACCAATCTCACCCAGATCGACGTCAAGAAAATCGTTCAAAAGACCCTCGATGTCATTTCCGAAAGTCTTCAGGTTGGCGAAACGGTGGAACTTCGTAATTTCGGTGTATTCAAAGTGAAAACACGTCGCGGACGTCTGGGGCGCAATCCCCGCACCGGTCAGGAAGTCACCGTTCCCGAAAAGAAAGTTGTGGTGTTCAAGCCGGGGCTTATTCTGAAAGTAAAAGTGAAGTAGTCCGG
>MWBI01000038.1 GCA_002068945.1 Candidatus Omnitrophica bacterium ADurb.Bin314 | reverse complement strand
GTGAACTCATGTCAACCATTATCGGCACGCGCCGCCGCGACATCGCGCCCGCAGCCGATGCACCGAAATGAAGCACAATCGGTGCCAAGAGCGCGCCACGGCCCGCTCGATCGCAGACAAACCCGCACAGCGGGTCCGCCAGGCGGCGGACCGATGGCTGACCCACAAGAGGAGTGTTTCATGCTGATTGGCGTACCCGCCGAGACGGCGGCCGGCGAGACCCGCGTCGCCGTGACCCCGGAAACGGCCAAGAAGCTGGTGGCCCAGGGCCACGTCGTGCGTGTGCAGGCAGGCGCTGGCCTGCGCGCTAGCGCCACGGACGAGGCCTATCGCGCCGCCGGCGCCGAGATCACCGACGCCGCCGGCGCCTTCGCCGCCGACATGGTGCTGAAAGTGCGCAGCCCCTCGCCCGAGGAGCTGACGCAAGTCAAGCCCGCCAGCGTGCTGGTGGGCATGCTGGAGCCCTTCAACGCCGAGGGCCTGCAACGCCTGGCGGCCGCCAACCTGACGGCCTTCGCGCTGGAAGCGGCGCCGCGCACCACGCGCGCGCAGAGCATGGACGTGCTGTCCAGCCAGGCCAACATCGCCGGTTACAAGGCCGTCATCATGGCCGCCGACCGCTACCAGAAGTTCTTCCCCATGCTGATGACCGCCGCCGGCACCGTGAAGGCGGCGCGCGTCGTCATCCTGGGCGTGGGCGTGGCCGGGCTGCAGGCGATCGCCACCGCCAAGCGCCTGGGCGCGGTGATCGAGGCCAGCGACGTGCGCCCGAGCGTGAAGGAGCAGGTCGAGTCGCTGGGCGGCAAGTTCATTGCGGTCGAGGACGAGGAATTCAAGCAGGCCGAGACTTCCGGCGGTTACGCCAAGGAAATGTCGAAAGAATATCAGGCGAAGCAGGGGATCGATTTCATGACGATCCATGCCGGCGTTCTTCTGAAGCATGTGGAGCTTGTGGAGAGCCGTCTGACGGGGATTGTGAGCCGCGGCGGAGCGATCCTCGCGCGCTGGTGCCAGGCGCACGGGAAGGAGAATTTTCTTTATACGGAATATGACCGGCTTCTTGAGATTTGTAAAAAATATGATGTGACGATCAGCCTCGGGGACGGGATGCGGCCCGGTTGTCTCGCGGACGCCTCTGACGCGGCGCAGTTTGCGGAGCTTGACACGCTCGGCGAATTGACGCTTCGCGCGTGGGGACAGGATGTCCAGGTTATGATCGAAGGGCCGGGGCATGTCCCGATGGACCAGATCCCCATGAACATCGAACGCCAGATAAAGGTTTGCCACGGCGCGCCGTTCTACGTGCTCGGGCCGCTTGTGACCGATATCGCGCCGGGCTACGACCATATCACTTCCGCAATCGGGGCGGCCATCGCGGCCCAGGCCGGTGCGGCGATGCTCTGTTATGTGACGCCTTGCGAGCATCTGCGGCTCCCGAACCTGGAGGATGTGAAGCAGGGCGTGATCGCCTACAAGATCGCGGCGCATGCGGCGGACATCGCGCGCAAGCGTCCCGGTGTCCGTGATCGGGACGACCAGCTTGCGAGGGCCCGCTTCGCGTTCGACTGGGAAAAACAGTTCGCCCTTTCCCTCGACCCCGAGACTGCCCGCAAGATGCACGATGAAGGACTGCCGCAGGGAACGACGCACAAGGAAGAATATTGCTCGATGTGCGGCGAAGGGTTCTGCGCGATGCGGCTTTCGAAGGGTCTTGCGCAGGGAACGGAGCTGTGTCCGAAGACCGGGAACCGTGCATGGCCGGCCTCCCGCGAAAGGTAAGGTACCCGTATCCAACCTGCGAGGTTGGATAAGGTCCGAAATGCTTATGGAATCGAAAACATTATATCCGAGAAAGAAAACGCGGTCCGTCAAGGTCGGCCCTTGTGTGCTGGGAGGCGGGCAACCGGTTCGCATTCAGTCGATGACCAAGGTCCACACCCGCGATGTCGCGGCCGTGATCGATCAGGTGGCGAGGCTTGAGGCCGCGGGTTGCGAGATTGTGCGCGTGGCCTGCGCGACGGAAGAGGACGTGAAAGCGCTCGGGAGAATCCGCGCGGGGATTCGCATCCCGCTCGTGGCCGACATCCATTTCAATTACCGGTTCGCGCTCGAGGCGATCGACCAGGGGGTGGACAAGTTACGTATCAATCCCGGGAACATCGGGGACGAGGCGCGCGTCGCCGAGGTCGTGGAAAAGGCGAAGAGCCGGCGTATCCCGATCCGGATCGGTGTGAACTCGGGGTCCCTTGAAAAGGACCTCATGCAGAAGTTCGGTCCCACGCCGGGAGCGCTCGTTGAAAGCGCGCGGCGGCATGTGGCGATCCTCGAAAAGCACGACTTCCGCGATATCGTGATCTCCCTGAAGGCCACCGATGTTCCGACGATGATTGCCGCGTACCGTCTTGCGAGCCAACGGTTCGAATATCCGCTTCACCTTGGCGTGACCGAGGCGGGGACACTCATCCGGGGCAGCGTTTATAACGCGATCGGGGTCGGGACTCTCCTTCAGGACGGGATCGGCGACACGATCCGTGTCTCGCTCACGGCCGACCCCGTCGAAGAGGTGAAGGTCGCGAAGATGATCCTCGAGTCGCTCAGACTCCGGGAAGGTGTCCGCGTCATTTCCTGTCCCACCTGCGGCCGCTCCGGGATCGACGCGGCGAAGCTCGCGCGTGAGGTGGAAGACCGGGTTGCAGAGCTTGAAGGCCCTCTCACGATCGCGGTGATGGGCTGTGTCGTGAACGGTCCCGGTGAGGCCCAGGGAGCGGATTTTGCGATTACGGGCGGCAAGGGGCAGGGCATGATCTATGCCGCCGGCGAGCAGGTCCGCGTGGTCTCCGAAGAAGAACTTGTCGACGCGCTTTTCCGGGAAATCCGGAAGCGCCGTTCTCCCCGATAATATCCTCCGATGGACAGCACTCTCCGGGATATCGGGTTCAAACTTGATCGCGGTGAGCGTTTGAATGCCGGGGACGGAATCGCTCTTTTTGAATGCAACGATCTCCTCGGGATCGGAAGGCTCGCACAGTCCGTTCGCACCCGCCTGCACGGAAAACGCGTTCACTACTCCGTCAACCTGCACCTCAACCCCACGAATATCTGCGTGACCCGCTGCAGTTTCTGCGCTTTCTCCCGTTCATCCGACGACCCCGACGCGTACACGCTTTCGATCGATGAGGCGGAGACAAGGATCGCGAGGGCCGTGGAACGGTGGGGCATCAACGAAGTCCACATGGTCGGGGGGCATAATCCGGCGCTTGGTCTGGACTATTATACGGAGCTTTTCCGGCGCGTTGCTTCCCGGTTTCCGGAGGTGTTCATCAAGGCGTTGAGCGCGCCCGAGGTCCACGACCTGGCGTCCCGCTCGGGCCTTTCCATAAAAGAGACGCTGGAACGGTTGAAAAAGTCAGGGTTAGGGGGAATGCCCGGTGGGGGGGCGGAGATCCTTGCCGCGGAGGTCCGCAAACAAATATGTCCGCAAAAAATATCCGGTGAAGAATGGCTGAAGGTCCACGAAACGGCCCACGGTCTCGGGATTCCGACCAATGCCACGATGCTTTACGGGCATGTCGAAAACTATGCCGATCGCGTGGACCACATGATGCGAATCCGGACGCTTCAGGACGAGACCCATGGGTTCCGGTCGTTCGTCCCGTTTCCTTATTGCCGGCCGGGTTTGAACGCGCAAGATCGCGCGGGGAACGGCGCGACGAGTGTTACGATGAGCAGCGGGTTTACAGACTTAAAAGTGCTTTCGATTGCGCGGCTTCTGTTGGATAATATCCCGCACCTTAAGGTCCACTGGCCTGCGACGGATTTCAAGTTTGCCTTGGCCGCGCTGTCGTTCGGCGCGGATGACATCGGAGGAACAAATCTTCATGAGCGTGTCATGCGGGAAGCGGGAAGTCTCGCCCCGGCGGGCTTAAGTTCCGGGGACCTCGTCCGATGTATCAGGGAAGCGGACTATGAACCGTTTCTCGCGGACAGTTCCTTCGAGCTCCGGTAAGAATCCGGAGGGCGGACGGGATGGTTTTTGCGGGCGTATCGACGGTGTAGCCAGGAATTCTCGAACAATGGACGGTTTCGACTTCAAAGCGGAAAAACATCTCCGGCGGAGTGGATTATGTCGGAAAAAGTGATTGTCACCAGGCAGGGCTACGAAAAAATGATTGAGGACCTCAACGCCCTCAAGACCACGAAACGCCGCGAGGTCGCGGACCAGCTTGAGAAGGCCCGGGCATTCGGGGATCTGAGCGAGAACGCGGAATACGAAACCGCCAAAGAAGCCAAGCACCAGCTTGAGATCCGGATCGGGGAGCTTGAGCGGAAGATCGCGCACGCGAGGGTCGTGGACCTGAACGACATCCCGAAGGACAAGGTTTATCTCGGCGCCACGGTCAAGGTCCAGGACCTCGACAACAAGGAAATTTTCCGGTACACGCTGGTTCCCCAGGACGAGGCCAATTTTGATGAGGGCAAGATTTCGGTCACCTCGCCGATCGGGAAAGGTCTGCTGGGGAAAGTCCTGAACGAAGAGGCGGCCATCCAGGCTCCCGCCAGAACGATCAAACTCAAAATCATGGAGATTACCTATGGATAAAGTCCTGACCTTTTTCGCCGCTCCCTTGACCGCGTTCTTTATGCCGGCGGTCTATCGCAATGCCGCCAAGAGTTCGCCCGCGCGCGGGCTCCTTTATCAACTCTATCTTACCGGTCTCGTTGTCCTTGTAGCTGCCGTCGCTTTGGGCGCCACTCTGATGCCGAAAGCGGATGGCTTCGCCAAGTGGATGGGTGAAAATCTTCCGCCGATGATCTGGACCCCCGAAGCGGGGTTGTCGATGGAAAGCGATCAAACACCCCAACCGTTTCTTTTGGAACATCCCGAGTTTGGCGCGATCGCGATCATTGACACAAAAAGGATCGAGCCGGTCAGGGTCGAAGATATGGGGGACGCTTATGCCTTTGTTACGGCGGATAAGTTTTACGCCAGGAACGCCGCGGCGAAGGACGGTGTCGAAGTCCGAAGCCTCAAAACGACACCTCGGCCGGGCAGCGAGCTTCCGAAGCGTGTCCGCATTACCGGTGATGTTGTTCTCAAGTTCTACAACAATCTCCGGTCTGTGATGGCACCGATGCTGCTGGGCGTGCTCCTGGTCGGATTATACCTGTTCTTCATTGTATTGGCGCTTTTGCATTCCATCGCGGCGCTTGTTTTCGACTCGATCCGGAAAAGCGATCTCGGCTATGGGGCCCTCTTCAACCTGTCCTGTTTTTCCATGAGTACCGGATTTACGGTCACCTGGTTTAACATGTTGCCGTTCTTGCGCTCGATCCCCATTCCCGTGGTGGTTGTCTTCTTGATCAATCTGGGTTATCTGTTCTTCGCGGTCAAGGTCGCGGGTCCGAAAAAGGAAGAGGGACCGTCCGTGAAAACCGGCGCATAACGTCAGAGGGAAGTTTCGCCGGGAAGGGCGGAGACCTCCTCGCGGGTCCTGACCCTGGTTTCGAGGTAGGAGATCAGTGATCCGCTCAGGACGATCAGAAAGATCCCTGCGAGGGTGGCCGGTGTCAGAGGATCTTTCCACAGGATCCAGCCGATCAAAAAAGAGATCACGGGGTGCAGGTACTGAAACGGCGTGACCACGTAGGCAGGCGCCTGCTGCAGTGACGACGTCATCCACAACTGCCCGTAGAATGAAAAGATCACGACCCCCGCGATCAGGAACCACTCCCGGACATCCGGCCAGATCCAGCTTTTGAAGAAAAACGCCGAGCCAACCGTTGAAATCCACGTGAAATAAAAAATGATTGTGAGAGGCGATTCCCGGTGCTTGATTGTCCGGATCGACACGTAAGCCAGGGCCGCGAAGACGGATGAAAGGATCGCAAGCCAAACTTCCGGCCGCCAACCCGTTATCGCGGATGAATTCAGAAGGATGATTCCCCCGAACGCGAGGAAGATCAGGAACCACACGAGGAAGCCCGGTTTCTCCTTCAGGAAAAAGACCGCGAGAATGACGGCA
>MWBI01000037.1 GCA_002068945.1 Candidatus Omnitrophica bacterium ADurb.Bin314 | reverse complement strand
GCTTTGAACCCGCGAACTGCTCGAGATAGGCACGACTCTCGGGGGACTGGTCGAGATCGTAGGACGCGTAGCGGATATTCTCGATGTCAGTCGTAATACCGAATCCGAACACAAGCATCAGGAGCGCCGATCCCACGAAGGAAAAGATGAGCCGCACGGGGTCCCGGAGAATCTGCATGGCTTCATTGCGGGCATAGGCGATCATACGCCCGAACCGGAGTTTCCAGGGAGAAACGCCGGAGGCTGTCTGCCCCTCCCCGGCTTTGGGGGAGATTTCGGCGGGCACGTTCCCGGGTTGATTGCTTTCGACCGGTGTTTCCGCGACCGCATCCTCCATGTAACCGATGAACGCTTCCTCAAGGTCCCCGGCGCCACGCGTTTCGATCAATTTCTGCGGAGCGTCACAGGCCAGCACCTTGCCGGCGTTCATAAGGGAGATCCGGTCACAGCGCATCCCTTCGTTCATGAAATGCGTCGTAATGAAGATCGTTACCCCTTGTTTGCGCGAGAGCTCGATCAGGAGCTCCCAGAAGCTGTCGCGGGCGACCGGATCGACCCCTGAGGTGGGTTCATCGAGGATCAGGATTTTCGGTTCATGGAGCACGGCAACCGCGAGCGAGAGACGCTGTTTCAGGCCCATCGGAAGCGAGTCGGCCAGCGAATCGAGGTGAGGCCCGAGCCCGAATTTCTCGACAAGCTCCGCAATCCGCGTCTCCGCTTTCTGTTTCGGAATATGATAAAGGAGCGCGTCGAGTACGAGATTCTGCCGGACGGTGAGTTCCCCATAAAGGGAAAAGGCCTGAGTCATATAGCCGAGGTTTTTGCGGACCTCCATACTACCCGCCTCGACGGAACTGCCGAAAAGCGTCGCGGTCCCTTCCGTGGGCGGCAGAAGCCCCGTCAGCATTTTCATGGTCGTGGATTTGCCGCAACCGTTCGAGCCGAGAAAACCGAATATCTCGCCGCATTCGATCGCGAGGCTCACGTGGTCCACGGCAGTGAAACTTCCGAAACGACGCGTCAGGCCCTTTGCGTCGATAACCACTTCAGACTTTCCGGCCGCGCGCGGAGGGATCGTGAGCTCGGCGTGTCCCTTGCGTTTCTCTTCCGGCAACAACCCGATAAAACACTGTTCCAGATTTTTGGTGCCCGTCCGGTCCATCAACTCCCGGGGCGTCCCGGTCGCCAGCACGCGTCCCCCGTCCATCGCCACGATCCAGTCCCATTTCTGCGCCTCATCCATGTAGGCCGTGGAAATAAGCACGCTCATCGCGGGACGGCTTTTTCGGATATCGTCGATGAGCGTCCAGAACTGACGGCGGGAGAGCGGATCGACACCTGTTGTCGGTTCATCCAGGATGAGGAGATCGGGATCGTGGACCAGTGCGCCGCAGAGTCCCACTTTCTGTTTCATGCCGCCCGAAAGCTTGCCCGCGGGACGGCCGGAGAACGGACCGAGGCCCGTGGCCTTTAAAAGCTCCGTCACGCGCGTTCGCCGCTCCGCCTCGGGAAGTCCGAAAAGCCGCGCCATGAAATCGACGTTGTCGTAGACACTGAGCTCCAGATAAAGGTTCTTGCCGAGCCCTTGAGGCATGTAGGCGATCTTCGGACAAACGACGCGCCGGTGGCGGGCATCCCCGATATCCCCGCCCAGAACCGTGATCGTCCCCTTCTGGATCGCCTTGGATCCGGCGATCAGAGCCATGAGCGTCGACTTGCCGACGCCATCGGGGCCGACGATACCGACCATGAGCCCGCGGGGAATATCGAGAGAAACGCCGTCAAGCGCTGTGACTTTCCCGTATCGGTGGCTGACTTCCCGGACGGAGACCGACGGTTTCCCCTCTTTCAAACCCGTTGATCGTGGAGCGGCAGAAAACGACATGGATCCGCTGAGGAAGTCCTTTATTTTTGAGGTGGCAGCTTCGAAGGTTCGACAAAACGTTTTTCAAGCCACGGAGGCCAGACCGCAGAATCCTTGATCTTCACATAACCGACACCGCGAATGCCCGTTTTGATGCGTTCGATATATTTTTCAACCAGCTCCCTGGGAGCCTGGATCTTGACGCGGAACATCAGCTTGTCGCGTTCACTCCTGGTCTCGACCTGTTTGGGGGTGAACTGGGCTTCCGGCGATACAAAGATGACTTTCGCCGGAGCCGCACGGCCGGGAGCAAAATCAACGGTAATCCTCGCATCGGCGCCGACCTTAAGCCCGGCCGCCTCGCCCGAGGGCAGGTAGATCTCCATATAGACATCCTCGAGATTCACGAGCGTGAGAGCCTTCCCCCCCGCGGCGAGCATTTCGCCCGGTTCGCTCAAGCGATAGAGTACCCTTCCCGTCACAGGCGATTTGAGCGTCGCATCATCGATACGCGTCTGGATCGTCGTCACACTCGCCTGCGCCACTTCAACCTCTTGCCTGGCCGTCTGCAGTTTTGCTTCCTCTTCCGCCAGGGCGGCCGTGGAAGTCTCCCACTGGGTCTTCCTTTCATCGAATTCCCGCTGCGAAAGGGCGTTCGCCTCGACGAGTTTCCGGGTCCGTTCGAATTCAACACGCGCGTTTTCAACAACGCTCTTCTGCCTGACAACCGCGAAGTTGGCCGTAGCCACACGTTCCTGGGCCGTGGCCACGCGCAGTTTGGCCTCATTCAATTGGGATTCGAATGTTGCCGTATCCAGGACCACAAGCACTTGCCCCGGCTTGACGAGGTCCCCTTCATCCACAAGGATCTCCTTGACCCTGAGTGCGTCTTTGGCGACCGCGTCCACGAGCTTGGCTTCGATCCGGCCGTTCCCCGACGCGATCCCTTTCGGAAGTTCGAGCCGTTTGCCCTGCCAATATTGATACACAAGAAAAGCGCCCGCCACGATGACAACGAGAGGGATGATCCATTTAAGGGCATTTTTGTAGTTGAAGTTGATATTGGACATAGAGGCTCCTAAGAGTTGGTGATGAGAAAGAAAACCGGCGTTGGTGGTCTATTGTGCCCTGCGTGCAAATCCCGACTTTCCACGTGCCAATATCCTCCACGATGAGGGGAATCCGAGCTTCGGGGTCTCATGCGCCCAACAGACCGCGCGACCTTTCCATGAGGAGCCGCTCGGGTTTCGTCATAATATATTCGTTTTATCCTTTCATTACAACGCCATAAGTGCGCCGGCCATGAAGTTACGGTTTTATCGCCGCCCCGGGCACTTTTGCCAGTGGAAAATCCATGTTCAGATCGGGGAGGAATCCCGCTTTTATCAGAAAAAAAACAAAAAAAGAGGGCTGGTCCGTAGATATAACGGATCGGCCCTCTTTTTGCCTTTGAATGGCTGCGCGAACGCCACTCACAGACGACCTGCTTTCCTAATTGAAATCCCGATCCTGCTTTACCGAGTGGCCAAGGGAGAGTGGAAGATCAAAAAAGTCGTCAATGAAACAACCGCTCCAAGACGTATCTACGATCCCATCAAGTACAGGCCCAGAGTCGTCCGGGCACCTTACCCGGGTCCCATGGGGCACTGAATTTGACCAACGGTGTAGGCGGG
>MWBI01000036.1 GCA_002068945.1 Candidatus Omnitrophica bacterium ADurb.Bin314 | reverse complement strand
TACTGTTCCATTCACAATTAAAGTTCCGGCCGCGAGCGAGTCCTCAGCCCCGGCAATGTTGCAGTGACCGACCAGGATAACCCCACGATCCGTTAACTTGACCGGTAGCGTGATCCCTTGCGAATCGACCACGGCATCCCGTTCAAGCCGCAAGAGAACCTGCCGCCATTCTTCCGGAGGCAGGGAAATGCTCATGTACTTATAATTTCCATTTCCGTCCCCATTAATTCCATACCACTGGCCTCTTGCATCACGCGCAAACCCTGATCTGCGGCCCGAGGCCTCCATGGCACGAATCTGCGCCTTCACTTCTTCAGAAGCTGAACTTTTATCCATCGATACGGAATCTCCTGCTACTCCATCCTTGAATTCCCGCACGACCACAGGACGCGTTGAGCTTGCGTCACGCTGGACACTTACGCCCGGAGCCGGACTGTAGGAAGACGCACGTTTCTTTCTCTGAACCGCGAGGTCAGTCATCCGGAATGTTTGTTCCCCGGGCACCGTGGAAACAGCTATCCGAGTTTCATTTGAATGAGTCGCCGCGGTTGTCGTCGCGAAAAGGTTTAGGGCGTGTTTCGATGCTTCGCGCTCCATTCTTTCTTCGTAAGCTTCCTTTTCTCGCTCCTCCTCAGCCTGTTTCGCGCGCAGGATCAGGTACTTATTGAGGGATTCTTCGGTGATCCATTCCGAACTCTCCTTGATGCGAGAGGCGTGAACATTCGCGTGATACCAAGCCGCGAGAACCGACCCACGCAACACCCGTTGACACCACGCCACGATCCTTACCTGGGAAAGCGCGTTCGTCTCTCCACGCGCGTCACGCCACGCCTTTTCAAGATTTTTGATATATTTTTTGAATTCAGCCCGGAATCCGCGGTGAAACCGGAACGTGTGCCATGCGTTCGCAAGTCTCCCCTGCCGAAACCCGTGCTTGCGCTCGATTTTCTGGATGCCCCTGAAAAACTCGCTCGTGACCTTCCCAATCATACTCTCGCTCATCGCCGTCAACCCTTCCCCGGTCAGCTCTGCCGCTATGTTCGCGGTCAACGCTTCCAGATTCAAAGCGGGGTTGTTGGTACAAGCGTCGCGAATCGCGTCCGAAAAACGAATGCGCAGACCTTTTCTTTCGAGCATTTTGATCAGTCCCTGCCTGCCCGAAGTTCCGTCAAAATCAATCGACGCGCCATCCCAGGACGCCGCGACCGCTTCCTGAACCGTATCGCGAATAAAAGAAGGCGTCGCGCCCCGGTAATGAATTCTTGCGGCTTCGCTCACTTCTTTCTTGGCCGTGTCCAGAAGCGACTTGGTCTCCATCTGCGCGGCAAACATGTAGTCACCCCGCGTGGAGCGCTGTCGTAGCTGTTTGGATTCTGTGCGTTCCACGTTCGCCTGGGCGATCCGGTGCACGGCTTCAGTCATGGTTCTATATTTTCCGCTCGCGAGTTCGCGGTAGTTCGCAAGACCAATCCCGCCCATCCATTGACTCTTGATTACTTTGAGACGATTCACGATCTGTTCAGCAGTAAGGCTTTGCGCTTCTTCAAAGCTTTCCACTTTCATCGCTTTTCTCAATTCGTAACTCAATTCTGAATCGCCCAAAACCAGGCTACGGATATCATTGGCCAAAGTGGTGCGTTGCAAGCCGAGATCGTCATACAAGCTCAATCTTCCGCCCCAAATTAATTTAAAACGTCCCATAAAACCGAGGCTGGCGAGCCAACGGGAAACTGAACCTTCCTTGGAAACTCCCGAAAAACCCTGTTTGCGAAGCATATTGTCATAGCGTATCGCCAAATTTCTTGCTCCGCGATCTGTAAAGAAACCGTGTCCCCCGCGCAAAAGCCCTTGGACGTAGATGTGTTCTTTGTTCTGTTCTCCCACACCGGAAACCACCAAGGTATAGGATTCACCCATCGCGCCCTGCCGTCCCGCGCGTCCCGCGGCCTGCATGTCCGTGCTGATTCTCTTGTTCATGCCCCAGTTGATCTGCACAAGTCCGCCCGCCTCCTTCATCCTGCGTCCAGGCGAAAAATCAGTCCCGCGACCCGCGATATTAGTCGCCACAAGAATCATAACCTCATCTTTTTTGATCGCATCCACAAATTCGCGCTCGCTACGCTCGCCGTCCACACCAAACCGGGCTATTTGATGGTTCTCAATTCCCGCCTCGTTCTTGAGATATTCAAAAATTTCGTTACGTTCACGATCCGTGTGAGCGTTGATCAAAACAGACTGCCCGTTCTGGAGCGCCGCCTTGACGATACTGGCGGCCCTAAGTTTCCGGTCTTTTTCCGTCGCAACCGACACCACTTCATTGATCCTGCGGTTCAACGAATGGCTCGGGATCGTATAGCAGGTCATGCCGTAAAGTTCGGCAAGATCGGAAGCAATCTGCCCCATATTGAGCGTCCCGGACATCCCTGACACCTTGCCGAACGAAAGCACCACGTCGCGCGCGGTTACGCTCGATTCCGTTCGGCTTTCAGCGCGTATTTCCATTTTCCTTCCGCCGCTACGTTTAAATTCATGATTCGTGAATTCAGGAGCATCGCTGTCCTGGATCATCCGAATACGCGCCTCAATCGCCTGGTGAAGTTCATTCAAGCGTTGCCCCGTCTGCGTGATTCCGAGTTCTTTAGAAATAAGCTTCACTTCCCCGTTATCAATCCAGTAATTAACCCCTTCCTGATAAACAAATTTCGCCTGCACCGCGTTATTGACATACTGATCGCCGAGATCCGAAAGTTTCAGATCTTCGACTCCCAGTGTGGTCACATCCCGGACTCCCCCGCGGAAAAGCGGGTTTTGGGCCTGCACAAGCAGTTTAAAAGTATCCGACGAAATTTCTTTCCGATCTCGCAATTCCATCAGTCGTTTAATCGCTTTTCGCTCTCCCGTGCCTGTAACACCCGCCCACGAACCGTCCTCATTCACAAAAATATCCGCCTCGGAACGGCTTGCCTGCTGGCCGCGTTTTCCGCCGGGGAGCACAGAACGGAAATCAACATCATATCCCTCCACTTCCTCCGCAAAACTCTCGACAAGGCTCGCGAAAACGAGTCGGAGAGTTCGGATTTCCCCGGTCAGAACCTCACCGGCCCCCTGCGAAAGGATAAAGGAGGTCATGGCCTGGTCGATTAGCACGCTGTCCATCTCGTCGATCGTGACTCCAAACTCGGACAATCGACGATTTTTCGCTCCGCCTTCGATATATTGACCCTCCCCGTCCTTCACCTGGAGCTTGTCATGGGAGAAATCAAACGCCCAGTTCTGAACATTGACATAAGTGATGTCCGCGTCATAAGCGTCGCGAATCTCGGAAGCGAGCATCCGCCTGCCGGTTGTTTTTTTGGAAGCGAGCATTTCGGCCTCATCATAAGAATTCGTCAGCCTCATCTTTGCGGTAAATCCCGAAAGGTCAAAAAGGGATTTCCACTCCTGGTACGCATCCTTCGCCGAGGCATCCTTGGTGACGACCGCGATAGAGCCTTTGCCCGTGAGAGCGTTGACCATGGCCACAGCGGCGG
>MWBI01000035.1 GCA_002068945.1 Candidatus Omnitrophica bacterium ADurb.Bin314 | reverse complement strand
GGGAGATCCAAAAGGACCATCAGGATGAGGTTCTGAAGAAGATCGGCGGAAGCTGGGACGGTGTCACCTCGATCCTCCGCGTTTTTGATGTGACGGACGGTTCAATGAACCCGCCTTATTTCGACATCGTCCTTCAGCACGCGGTTCGCAGCTGGTACATCAATGTGCAGCCGAATCACGCCTATGTCGTCGAGATCGGGCTCTTGCACCGCGATGGCCGCTATGCCTCGCTCGCGCGTTCGAATACGGTCCGGACGCCGCGTTCCGGGATGTCCGAAGTGATCGATGAGCAGTGGATGTCCGTCGACTGGGACAAGATGTACGCGCTTTCCGGCGGGTTCCAGGTCGGGAAGAGCTCGGCTGAACTCCGCAAGTTGATGGAAGAGCGACTCAAGGGCGCGATCAGCTCCGGATCGGGCGCGGGCCTGGTTTCGAGTATGGCCAGCCCGGTCAAGATCAAGAAACGCGGATTTTTCTTCTGGCTCGAATGCGAACTGATCATTTATGGGGGGACCGAACCCGACGCGACGGTCACGATGCAGGGGAGGACCGTCAAGCTCCGCCCGGACGGCACCTTCACGCTGCGCTATGCGCTGCCCGACGGAAAGTTCACGTTTGATTGTCACGCGCATTCCTCCGACGGCGTTGAGGAACGCGAGATCACTCCCGTTATCGGACGCAGCACGAAAAGACCCGCCCCGATCATTAAACGGGATTTCAAGAAGTAGTCCATGGAAAAAGGTTTTCTTTCCATCGTTCTTCACGCGCACCTTCCGTTCGTGCGCCACCCCGAACATGAGTTCTTCCTGGAAGAACTCTGGCTCTATGAGGCCATTACCGAGACCTATGTCCCGCTCATTCACATGATGGAGGGCCTGGAACGCGACCGCGTTCCGTGGCGGCTCACGATGTCGCTCACGCCCTCGCTCATGTCGATGCTTCGCGACGGACTCCTGCAGGACCGCTACGTTCGCCACATCGACAAGCTGATCGAACTGGTCAGCAAGGAGATCGAACGCACGCGATTCATGCCGCAGTTCCACGAAACGGCCCTCCACTACTATTGGGAGTTTACGCGCGCGAAAGACACGTTCGTGAATCGCTATCACCGGGACCTCACGCAGGCGTTCCGCCGGTTCCAGGACAAGGGACATCTCGAGATTATTACCTGCGGCGCGACGCACGGGTTCCTCCCGCTCATCAGCCGCACGGAGTCGGCCGTGCGCGGGCAGATCGAGACCGCGGCGAAACTCTACGAAGAGGTCCTCGGGCGGCGTCCGATCGGCATCTGGCTTCCCGAATGCGGTTATTATCCGGGCGTCGACAAGTTCCTGAAAGAACAGGGGATCCGGTATTTCCTGACCGACACGCACGGCATCCTTCACGCCTCACCCCGTCCGAAGTATGGCGTTTTCGCGCCGATCTTCTGCCCGACCGGCGTCGCCGCGTTCGGCCGCGACGTAGAATCGTCGAAACAGGTGTGGTCGGCGGTGGAGGGGTATCCGGGCGATCTGGATTACCGGGAGTTCTATCGCGACATCGGTTTTGATCTCGATTACGATTACATCCGTCCCTACATTTCGCCGGACGGTATTCGCGTGAACACGGGCATCAAATATTACCGGATCACGGGCGACACGGACGACAAGCAGCCGTATGTTCGCGCCTGGGCGATGGAAAAGGCCGCTTCTCACGCGGGCAACTTCATGTTCAATCGCGAAAAACAGGTCGAGTACCTTCACGACTTTATGGGCCGCAAGCCCCTGATCATCGCCCCCTATGACGCCGAGCTTTACGGTCACTGGTGGTATGAAGGTCCGGACTTCCTGAACTTTTTCATCCGCAAGAGCGCGTTCGATCAAAAGGTGTTCCGTCTGATCGCACCGTCGGATTATTTCAGGGAATACCCCGTCAACCAGGTCTCGACCCCTTCGTTCTCGAGTTGGGGGTGGAAGGGCTACAGCGAGACATGGTTGTCGGGATCGAACGACTGGATCTACCGGCACATCCACAAGGCGACACTGAGGATGAGCGAGCTTGCCGGACGTTTCCGGGGGCAGAACGGGGTGGTCGGACGCGCCCTGAAACAGGCCGCGCGTGAACTCTACCTCGCGCAATCGAGCGACTGGGCGTTCATCATGCATACGGGGACAATGGTGCCGTATGCCGTCAAGCGCACGAAAGATCATATCCTTAATTTCACGAAGATCTACGAGGACCTGATGAACGACCGGCTGGACGAGGCGTTCCTTAGGGATCTCGAACACAAGAACAATATTTTCCCGAACGTTGATTACAACATGTTCTGATCTCTCCGCTTTTTCCGGGGAGTTTTCAGCATCATAAAAAACAGAAAGGAACCGTCATGCAGGCTCAATATTACGCGATCGGCGAAACGGCGGGGAAAATTTACCGCCTTCTTGAACAAAAGGGCGAACAGACCGTGACAAAAGCCCAGAAAGAGATCGGCGCGGACGATGCCATCTTTTATCAGGCCCTCGGTTGGCTGGCTCGCGAGAACAACGTCAATTTCAACAAGTTAGGCAAGACCCTCAAGATTTCGCTCCTGACGCGGTAAGGTCCCTGAAAGATTTCAGACGGCCCTTGCTCCTTCGGGAGCCGGGGCCGTTTTTTTGTGGTCGCGGATGCCGCCGTGAATTCCGGGCGGCGTACGGTCTCCCGCATCAAGGAAACGGCGGAAAAACCGATAAACTACTGCCGAGAGCCTTAACATGAAAAAACATCCGCTGCTGATAGAGATTAACGCTTTTTTCTTCGTTTCCCGCATGTCCGAAAAGTATGGCAGGAAGCTGACCCTTGCCGCGATCCCCGGTGAGGAATGGCGCGCCTACGCGGAGCAGGGTTTCGATTATATCTGGCTCATGGGAGTCTGGACGCGGAGCCCCGGATCCCGGGCTCACGCCGCAAAAGAGCCGAACCTCCGGCACGCCTATGACCTGATCCTCGGCAAATGGACGGATAAGGATATCGCCGGTTCACCGTACGCGATCTACAACTACGAGCTGGACCCTTTCCTTGGCGGTCCGGAGGAATTGTTACGGCTGAAACTGACGCTGAACGGTATGGGGATGGGGCTTGTCGTGGATTTTGTCCCGAACCATCTCGGACTGGACCATCCCTGGACGATCACCTTTCCCGAACGGTTCGTGAACGCGAAGCCCGAGACCGTACGCGAACATCCCGAGTGGTTTTTCAACACGCCGATCGGCCGGAAGATCGCTCACGGGCGGGACCCCTATTTCCCGTCCTGGTGTGACACGGCGCAGGTCAATTTCTGG